>NZ_CAMPHH010000310.1 GCF_946885855.1 uncultured Actinotalea sp.
GCCGAGGACCTCGGCGTCGCGCCCGGCGACCGGTTCGGGCTCACCGGCGCCGGCACGGACGCGGAGGTCCTCGAGGTCGAGGTCACCGGCGTCTGGGAACCCCTCGACGCCACGGACCCCCGGTGGTTCGAGGGCACCGACGCCGTCGTGTGGGTCGACGAGGCGGCGCTGGACCGGGTGCCCACCACCGTCCGCGTGCGGTGGACCCTCGTCCCGGACCCCGCCGAGCTCGACCCCGGGCAGGTCCCCGCGCTGCAGCGGGCACTCGCGGCCTCCCTGGCGGCGCTGCGCGACGACGACGCGGTGGACGAGCTGGGCGTCCTCGGCACCGACGGTCTCGGGACGACGCTCGCGAGCGTGGACCGGACCCTGAGCACGGTCCGCGCCCTGTCCCTGCCCGCGACCCTCCTCGCCGCGCTGGTCGGGCTCGTCGTCCTGCTCCAGCTCGCGGCCGTGCTCGCCGACGTGCGGCGCGGCGAGCTCGTCCTGCTGCGGTCCCGCGGGGCGACGCGGGGCCGGCTCGTCGCGGCGGCGACGGCGGAGGGCGTCGTCGTCGGGGCGCTCGGGGCCGCCGTCGGCGCCGGCCTGGCCGTCGTCGGGCTGCGGGGCCTCGGCACGGTGCCGCCCGACCTCGCGCTCGGGGCGCCGGCCGCGGTCGCGGCGGCGGTGGCACTCGCCCTCGCCGGCACGACGTGGCGCGACGCCCGCCGGCCCCTGCGCGAGCCCGGTGCCGAGCGTCCCGCCGGCGGGACGGCGCTGCTCGGCGGCGTGCTCCTCGCCACGCTCGCCGCGGTCGCAGCGGTGTGGCGCCTGCTCGACCTCGGCTCCCCCGTGCGAACCGTGGCCGGACGCGCCTCGCCTGACCCGGTCGCGAGCGCGGCGGTGCCGCTGGCGCTCCTCGCGGTGGCGCTCGTCGCGGGCGCGCTCGTCCCCCTCGCGGCGCGCTCCGCGGGGCGGGCGGCGGCGCGACGCGGCGGGCTCACGGTGCTCGCGGTGCAGCAGGTCGCCCGCCGTCCCACCGGGCACGCCGCCACGGCGGCCCTCACCGCACTCGCGACCGCGACCGCGGTCACCGTCGCGGGCGTCCTCGGCACGTGGGCGGGGCTGCAGGCCCTGCGCTCCTCCGTGGAGACCGGTGCGGACGTCCGGGTCGTCCCGGAGCAGCGTGACGACGTGCCCGCCGCCCTCGCGGCCGCCGCCGGGGCCGCCGGCCCGCAGGGGACCGTGGTGCCCGCGGCCACCGTCCGGGCCGCGTCGGGGACCGTCTCGTTCGGCGACGTCACGGCCGCGCTGGTGGCGGTGCCGCAGGACGCCTGGCCGCTGCTGCCCACGGCCCCGCAGGACGACGGCGTCCCCGCGGTTCCCGTCGAGGCGGGGGCGCCGTCGGTCCCGGACGGGGCGACGACGCTGCGGGCCACCGTCGTGGTGGAGGCCGACGACGGCGGCGGTGCCGGCAGGGTCGACGTGACGCGCGTCCTCGCGTGGGTGCGCGCCGCGCCCGGCACCCTCGTCCGGGTGGAGCTCGAGCGTGAGGGCGACCCCGCCGGCGGTGGAGCGGTCCCGGACGCAGCGGTCTGGGGCGGCGCGCTGCCCGCCGACGCCACGCGCGTGCTCGCCCTGGACGTCACGGCGCCCACGGCGCAGGACCACCGGGTCCGGGTCGACGGGCTCGCCACGGACGCCGGGCCGCTGACCGCCGAGGCCTGGCAGGGGCTGCAGCTGGCCCGCTCGCCACGCGCGCTGGAGGCGACCGTGGACGGGGCGGGCGTCGAGGTCGAGGTCCCCGGCGAGGTCGCGGTCCGCGGCGTCCCGGTCCGGTTGGTCGCGACCGCCGACGGCCCGCTGCCCGTGGTGGCCGGCCGTGCGCTCGTCGCGGCCCTGGCCCTGGAGGTCGGGGACACGACGACGCTCGCCGTCCCGCGGCACCGCATCGAGGTGCGGATCGACGGCGTCCTCGCGGCCGTGCCCGGCGCCGCCGAGCCCCGGGCGCTGCTCGTCGACCTCGACGCGTGGACGGCGGCCCAGCTGGCCACCGGTCCCGATGCCGTCGCGCCCTCGGAGGTCTGGGCCTGGCCGGACGACGGAGCCGCAGGCGCCGCGGTGCCCGCCGCCGTGGCGGCGTCCGGCACCGCCGCCGCGGTCGAGCGCGCCCTGCCCGCCCCGGCGCCGCTGCTCCGGCCGGCGCTGACGGCGTTCCGGGTGGCCGCGTGGGCGACCCTGGCGCTCGCCGTCGGCGGGGTGCTGGCCGCGGTGGGCGCCGCCGCGCGGGCGCGCCGGCCCGAGATCGGGGTGCTGCGCGGCGTGGGCGTGCCCGGGCGGCGGCAGGCAGTGCTGCGCGTCGCGGAGCTGGTCGGGGTCCTGCTGCCCGCGGCGCTGCTCGGGCTCGCCGGCGGGTGGGGGCTCGTCGCCCTCGTCGCCCGGCCGGTGGTCCAGGCCCTCGACGACGGCGCGCTCCCGCTGCCCGCGGCCCTGGCCGTGGACGGCGGCGCGCTCGCCCTGTGGCTCGGCGTGACGGCCGTCGCCGTGGCGCTCGTGGCGGCGTCCACCGCCCGCGACGCCGCGCGCCGCGCGGGCACCGCCTCCGTCCGGGCGGAGGTGGCCGGGTGATCCGGGTGCTGCGCCGCCAGCTCGCCGAGGGTGCCGGGACGCTCGTGGTCCTGGCGCTGGTGACCGCCGCCCTGGTCGCCCTCACCGTCGGCTGGCCGCGTGCGCTGGACCGGCTGCTGCGGGAGGACCTCGTCGCCCGGGCCGAGGCCGTCCCGGTGACCCAGCGGGACCTGACGCCGTCCGTCCCGCAGCAGGTCGCCGTCCCGCTCGGGGCGGGGCCGCCGGAGGCGCTCGCCGCGCTCGACGACGCGCAGCGGTGGGTCGCGGACCAGGTCGCCGACGCCGGCCCCGCCCTCACCGCCGTCCTCGACGAGCCGCGGCACGAGGTGACCCGCCCGGCCTTCTACATCGACCTCGGGCCGCGCTCCAGCGGCGTCTCCTTCATGACGCTCACCCTGGCACTCGGGCCGCGGCAGCAGGACCTGCGCCTCGTCGAGGGCAGCCTGCCCGCGACCCCGGACGTGGCGGCCTGGTTCGAGGCCGCCGCCGACGGGGACCGGCCGCTGCTGGACGTGGACGTCGTCATGACGGCGAGCACCGCGTCGTGGCTCGGCTGGGAGGTGGGCGAGAAGCGCACCTCCCGTGACCCGGCCTTCGCACCGTTCCGCGTGCGGCTGTCCGGCCTCGTCGAGGCGACGGACCCCGGCTCGGAGGTGTGGGACCACCTGCCCGGCGTCCTGGAGCCTGCGATCGACCGCGACGACAGCGCGGGCTGGACGGTGCAGGGCGTCGGCTGGGTCGACCCGGTCGCCGCTGCCCTCCCCGCCGCGGAGGCGCTGCGGCTCACCGCCTGGTACCCGGTCGACGCGGCAGCGGTGGGCGAGGTGGACCGGGACGAGCTCGCGGCGGAGCTCGCAGGCGTGCGCGCGGCGTCCGGGCTGCGCTCGGAGCTGGCCCCCGTGCTCGCCACCGCGGACGGTCGGGAGCGCACCGTGCGGACGCTCCTGGACGTCCTCGTCGCCGGCCTGGTCGGTGTGGCCGCCGGCGTCCTGTGGCTCGCCTCCGTGCTCGCCGTCGAGCGTCGTCGCGGGGCGCTGGTGCTGCTCCGCGCCCGCGGCGCGTCGTCGTCGCGCCTGGCCGCGCTCGTCGGCGCCCAGGCGCTGCGGGCCGGGGGGGGGGGGGGCGGGGGCGGGGGGGGGGGG
>NZ_CAMPHH010000311.1 GCF_946885855.1 uncultured Actinotalea sp.
CGCTCACTGTCTCGTGGGCTCGGAGATGGTTATAAGAGCCCCGGCGGAAACCCTTCCCGCCCCGCCTCCCCCGGGGCGGGAAGGGTTTCAGCCCGGGGTGTCCCACCAGGCGTCGGGCCGCCCCGGCGTCACGACCTGCACGTCGTGGATCGCGGCGACGCGGGCGAGGAGGGCGTCGTACGTGGCCAGCTGCCCGATGTCCGGGTGCGCGACGACGATGCCGAGGTGCATCGCCCTGAACGGGTCGAGCACGGCCGACGCCATGGCGGCCGGCCGGAGCGCCTGGTCGAAGAACCGCACCACGGTCACCCGCTCCGCGACCTCGTGCGCCTTGGCGCGGGCGACGGCGTCGAGCCCGAGCGCGGCGCGGCGCAGCTCCGTCAGACCGAGGGGCGACGTCACGACGTCGTCGGCGTGCTCGGCGTACCAGCGCAGCCAGGAGACCGACTCGGCGTCCGCCACCAGGACACGGCTCAGCGCCGAGCCGTCCGCGTACGTCAGCATCGTCCTGGTCGCTCCTCCGTCGAGGAGCCTAGATCAGGGATCGCGGCGCCTGGCCGGTCCCCCGCGTCGGCACCGGTGGCCGGCCCCCGCCGTCGCACTCCCCACCACGACGACGGCGGCGCGGTCCACCCGGGACCGCACCGCCGCGCGCGAGGAGACCCCTCAGGCCACGCCCGCGCGCAGGCGCTGCATCGCGAGCTGCACGAGGGAGATGAGGGTCTGCTTGGTCGCCGCACGGTTGCGGGCGTCCGTGTACATGAGCGGCACGTGCGCCGGCACCTGCAGCGCCTCGCGGACGTCGTCGAGCTGGTGCTTGGCGACGCCGTCGAAGCAGTTCACCGCGACGACGAACGGGATGCCGCGCGACTCGAAGTAGTCGACGGCCGGGAAGCACTGGTCCAGGCGCTCGGTGTCCACGAGGACCACGGCCCCGATCGCCCCGCGCACCAGGTCGTCCCACATGAAGAGGAAGCGGTCCTGGCCCGGCGTGCCGAACAGGTAGAGCCACAGCGAACCGGGCAGCGCGATGCGCCCGAAGTCCATCGCGACCGTCGTGGTGGTCTTGCGGTCCGTGACCCCGCCGGCGTCGTCGACGCCGACCGAGTGCTCGGTCATGGCCGCCTCGGTGTTGAGCGGCTCGATGTCGGAGATCGAACCGATGAACGTCGTCTTGCCGACGGCGAAGCCGCCCGCGACGACGATCTTGACGACAGTGGGTGCGACGCCCCCGCCGACCGGCGTGCGGTCCGCGACAGCGGCGTCAGAGGGCTGATATGCCATTGAGAACACTCTCCAGCACGCTCAGGGACAGGGCAGGGGACTGGCCCGTGTGCACGCTGACGGGCGTCGACGTGTGGACACGGATGTACTGGGCGTCGGCCAGGTCGGTGACCAGGACGCGGACGACGCCGAGGGGCAGGCGCAGCAGCGCCGACAGCTCGGCGACCGACACGAACGTGTGGGCGGCGTGCTGGAGGATCGCGCGCTTCTCCGGGGGCAGGCCGTGCGACGACGCCGCACCGGGGAGCACCTCGACCAGAGCCTCCAGCGGCAGGTCGGAGTTCGCCGCACGGACGCGACCGCCGGTGACGGCGTAGGGCCGCACCGTCCGCGCCTCGTACTCGCTCCCGTCCTCGGGGTCGGTGTGCCGCCCCGCTCCGGAGCCCGGGTTGATGGCCATCGGGTCAGATCACCGGCGTCCGGACCGCACCGTCGACGGGGAGCGCGCCGCGCATCTCGGTGACGAGCTGCGGCGTCAGGGTGCTCTCGGTCCGCGAGACGAGCATCGCCATCTCGTAGCCGATCAGCCCCACGTCGCAGGAGGAGTCCGCCACGACGGCGAGCACCGAGCCGTTGGAGACGCTCATGAGGAAGACGAAGAGCTCGTCCATCTCGACGATCGCCTGCCGGACGTCGCCGGCCCGCAGCTGGCGGGCCGCGCCGCGGGTCAGGCTCGACATGCCGGCGACGATCGCCGCCAGCTGGTCGCCGCTGGTGCGGTCCAGGTTCTCGGACATCGCCATGAGCAGGCCGTCGGCGGACACCACGAGGGTGTGGCGCGTGCCGGGGACCGTGCGGACGAAGTTGTCCAGGAGCCAGCCGAAGTTGGCCGCTTCCGTGCTGAGCGCTGTCACTGCTCCTCCTCGAGGTAGCCGGCCTGTCGGCGGCGAAGGGTCGCGGTCACCATGAGGTGCTCCGCTGGGTCAGGTCGGAGTCCGTCGGGACGGGGGCCAGCTGCTCGCCCCCAGGCCCGTGCGGACCTTCCTCGGCACCGGCGCCGGAGATCCCGGGCCCGGTGGTCTCTGGGCCGTCGACCGCCTGGCGGCCGCGGCTGGTGCCCGACTGGAAGCTCGACAGCAGCGAGCGCACCTGGTTGGCGTCCCGCTCGGGCCGCTGACCGCTCGGTCGGGTGGTGATCTCCGGCGCGGCCGGCACGGCTGCCGGGGTGCGCCGGGTCAGCGACCCCGCGCCGCCGGTGACGGCCTGCGGACGGTAGGTGGACAGCTGGCTCAGCTCGGCGAGCGCCTGCTGGGCCAGGTCCGCCCGCTGGGCGAGCATCGTGTTCACCTCGGCGTCGAACCCGGAGGCGCCGGCGGGCTCGGGCGTGAACGTCGTCGGGCCCGGCTGGAACGCCGGGAGCGGCTCCGGGGTGAACGCCTGCTGGCTCGCGCCCGGCGTGCGGTGCCCGAGGGTCGGCGCCGGCGCGGCCTGCGCCGGGGCGGCCGGGGGCGGCGTGGGCTGCCACTGCGGCTGCTCCGGCTCGTCCCAGGCCTGCGGCCCCCACGACGACGGCGCCGTGGGCACCGGGGCGGGTGCCGGCGGCACCGGCTGCGGCGGCATGCCGTGCGGCGACGGCACCTCCCAGCCGGAGGTGACCGGCTGCGCGGTGTCGACCGTCGGCGCCCACCCGGCGACCGGGGCGGCGGGTGGTGGATCGGCAGGGACCGCCTCGGCGGGGTGCGCGTCCCGCGTCGCGTGGACCGCCGGGAAGAACGCTGTCGCTCCCCGGCCGGGCGCGACCGGCGACTCGGCCGCGGGCGCGACGCCCGGGACCTGCTCGCCGACGGCGTCCGGGGCCGGCAGGGCGTGCGCTCCACCCTCCGACGTCCCCCACGCCGAGGCGCGGACCGGCGCGCTGGGGCCGACCGGGACCGGGAGCTCGAACGAAGCAGGCACCGAGGACACCGAGGGCACCGAGGGGCCGGCGACGGGCTCGGGCGCGGTCACGAGCCCGTCGGCGACCGCGGCGTGGGCCGCGGAGGACGCGTCCAGGACCGACTCGGCGCGCTCCGCCGGCGCGCTGCCACCCTTGCCGCGGCCGAAGGGCCACCAGCGGCGCCTGGCCGGCGCGGGAGCCTCCGCCGCGGCGCCCTCGGGGGCCCCCACGGCTGCCGCCCCGGTCACGAGCGCCTCGCCGGCGCCGTCGGGTGCCTGGGCGGTGGCGGCGCCGACCTCGGCGGGCGGGGTCAGGGAGGGCATCACGTCGAGCGGGGCGACGCCGGCGACCGGCGACCACGGCGTACCGCTCGACGGCTCCGGGTCGGCCGGCCACGACGGCGTCGGCCAGTCCGGCGTGTCCCACTGCTCGGCCTGCCCGGACTGCGCCGTCGGGACCGGCTCGGGCTCGGCCGGCGTGACGGCGCGCGCGGGCAGCTGTGCGTCCGCGGACCACTCCTGCTGCGGGGCCCAGCCGTCCTGCGCCGGGGCCTGGGGCGCGATGTCGGGCGA
>NZ_CAMPHH010000312.1 GCF_946885855.1 uncultured Actinotalea sp.
GCCGACCGGACGGGTTCACGCGACCGGTCAGGACGTCGGCGATCGCCGGGCCGCCCTCCTCGCCCGGGAAGAACGTCTGCACGACGGCGGCGGGCGCACCGTTCCCGCCGTCGAGCGCCCAGCCGATGGCGTAGGGACGACCGGTCGTGAGGACCATGACGACGGGCGTGCCGGAGGCGACGACGGCCTCGACCAGCCGGCGCTGCGCGCCGGGGAGCTCGAGGGACTCCGCGTCGTTGCCCTCCCCCACGGTGCCGCGGCCGAAGAGCCCCGCGTGGTCACCGACCACGACGACGGCCACGTCCGCCGACGACGCCGCGGCGACGGCCTCGTCGAACTCCCGCTCGTCCCCGTCCACGGTGCAGCCCTCCACCACGACCGCGTCGGGCCGCGGCAGGCCGGCGGCCTCGAACGCCGCCGGGAGGCTGTCGGCGACCGAGGGGATCGCGATCCCCTGCTCGGCTCCCGGGTGGTGCGGCAGCACGTGGTTGACGAACGAGTAGCAGCCCATGAGGGCGTCGCCGCGGTCCGCGTTGGGACCGATGACGGCCACCCGCGCGGGCGGGGTGCCCCACCCGCCCAGCGGGAGCACGCCGTCGTTCGCCAGCAGGACCACGGACTCCTCGGCGAGCCGCCGGGCCAGGGCCCGGTGAGCGGCCGGGTCAAGGTCGACCGCCGTCGGCGCGTCGTCCTCGAAGGCGCCGGGGTCCAGCAGGCCGAACTCCTCCTTCTGCTGCAGGGCGCGCAGCACGGCACGGTCGACGTAGGCCTCCGCGATCCGGCCCGAGCGCACCGCCTCCGCCAGCGGTTCGAGGTAGGCGTCGCCGGTGGGCAGCTCCACGTCGATGCCCGCCTCCAGTGCCAGCGCCGCGGCCTCCCCGCGGTCCGCGGCGACCCGGTGCATCACCTCGAGGAACGCCACGGCGAAGTAGTCCGCGACCACCACGCCGTCGAAGCCCCAGCGCTCACGGAGCAGCTCCGTGAGCAGCGCCGGGTCGCTGGCGACCGGGATGCCGTCGAGGTCCGTGTACGAGTTCATCACCGACCGGGCGCCGCCCTCGATGACGGCCATCTCGAAGGGCAGGAGGAAGATGTCCGCCATCTCCCGCGGCCCGACGGACACCGGGGCGTGATTGCGGCCGGCGCGGGAGGCGGAGTAGCCCGCGAAGTGCTTGAGGGTCGCGTGCACGCCGGCCTCCTGCAGACCCCGGACGTACGCCGTCCCGACGGTGCCCACCAGGTAGGGGTCCTCGCCGATGCACTCGTCGACCCGCCCCCAGCGCGGGTCGCGGATCACGTCGAGGACCGGGGCGAGCCCCTGGTGGATGCCGAGCTCCCGCATCGAGCCACCGATGGCCCGGCCGACCTCGTGGACGAGGTCCGGGTCGAAGGAGGCTCCCCAGGCCAGCGGCGTCGGGAACGTCGTGGCGCCCCAGGCGGCGAGGCCGGTGAGGCACTCCTCGTGGACCAGCGCGGGGATGCCCAGGCGGGTCTCCCGCTGGAGCCGCCGCTGCTCCGTCCAGAGCCACTCCGCCCGCTCCGCCGGGTCGACCGGCCGCGTGCCGTAGACCCGCGTGTAGTGACCGATGCCGTGCTCCGTCACCTCGCGCAGCCGGCCGGAGTCCTTCTGGCCCGAGGCCATCTCCGACTGCATCGGGGCCACCGTGCCCCGCTGGTCGATCCAGTAGCCGACGATCTGCGCCAGCTTCTCCTCGAGGGTCATCCGGGCGTGCAGGTCCCTGACCCGCTCGGACACCTCGGGCATGGCGGGAGGAAGGTCCACCTGAGCAATCTCCTTGTGAGTACTTCGTGAACGGCGCGGACGGCGGGCGCCCCGGGCGTGACCCGGGGACGCCGTGCACCGATCCGGCCGACGCCGGGGTCAGCCCTTGACCGCGCCGGTGAGGCCGCCGACGATCCGCCGCTCGAAGAGCGAGAAGAAGATCAGGGCCGGGATCATCGACAGCGACGTGAAGGCGAGCACGCGGGCGGTGTCGACCGAGTACTGCGCGGCGAAGGCCTGCACCCCCAGCGGCAGGGTGTACTGCCCCTCGTTGTTGAGGATGAACAGCGGCAGCATGTAGCTGTTCCAGCTCGCGACGAACGCGAGGATCCCGACCGTGATGACCCCGGGCACGGACAGCGGGACGACCATGCGGAAGAAGAACCCGAGCCGGCCGGCCCCGTCGATCGCCGCGGCCTCCTCGAGCTCCTTGGGGATCGCCCGGAGGAACGGCACGAGGATGATGATCGTCACGGGCAGGGCGAACGCGATCTGCGGGATGATGACGCCCGCCAGGCTGTTGGTGAGGCCGAGGTCCCGGACCAGGATGTAGAGCGGGGTGATCGCGACCGTCATCGGGAACATGAGGCCGGCGGCGAACAGCGAGTACATCGCGGTCCGGCCCCGGAACTGGTAGCGGGCCAGCACGTAGCTCGCCATGACCCCGAGGACGACGACGCCGGCCGTCGTCGCGACCGCGCTGATCGCCGAGTTGCCCATCTGACGCCAGAAGATCGAGCTCTGCAGCACGCTGAGGTAGTTGCCCACCTCCCACGGGTCGGGGAAGCCGGCCGGGCTCGTGATGATCTGCGAGTTGCTGCGGAACCCGCCGAGGATGATGTAGAGGACGGGGCCGATGCACAGGCCGACGAAGAAGAAGGCGATGACATAGGTCATCGGTCCGCTCCGCCCGATGCGGCCGCGACCGCGGGTGCGGCGGCGCTCGGCGGGCCTGCTCGCCGGCAGCGGCGGTGGGGCGACGGTGCTCGCGGTCATCACTTCTTCCCTTCCGTCAGCGCACCCTCGGTGTCACGCCGGAGCACGTAGCGCTGGTAGACGAGGGCGATGACCAGCGAGATGAGGAACAGGACGACCGCGACGGCGTTGCCGTAGCCGTAGCTCCCGGCGTTCCGGCCGTTGACGACCATGTACGTCGCCATCGTCGACGTGCCGGCGGTCGCCGCCACGTACTGCCCCCAGATGATGTAGACGAGGTCGAAGAGCTGCAGCGACCCGATGATCGACAGGAACGCCCAGATGCGGATGGTCGGGCCGAGCAGCGGCAGGGTGATGCGCCGCTGGATCTGCCAGTAGGACGCGCCGTCGATCGCCGCCGCCTCGAAGAGCTCGTCGGGGATGCTCTGCAGCCCGGCGAGGAAGAGGATCACCGCGAAGCCGATGTACTTCCACGTGATGATCGCCATCAGCGTCCAGATCGCCACGTCCGGGTCCGCGAGCCAGTCGACGGACAGGCTGCCGAGTCCGAGCCTCTCCAGGACGTCGTCGACGGCCCCGCCGGTCCGGAGCATGAGGCTCCACCCGGTCCCGACGATGACCTCGGCGATGACGTACGGCACGAAGATCAGCACTCGGATGAGCGATCGGCCGCGCATGCGCTGGTTGAGCAGGAGGGCGAGCGCGATGGCGGCCGGTCCCTGGAGCACCAGGGACAGGACCACGATGAAGCCGTTGTGCAGGAGCGCGTCGTGGAAGTCGCTGTCCTGGAGGATCGTCAGGTAGTTCCCGAGGCCCACGAAGTCCTGCGGCGGGCCGAAGCCGTTCCACCGGTAGAACCCGTAGTAGGCCGCCATGACGACCGGGAAGATGACGAACGAGACGAAGACGAGGATGGCGGGACCCGCCAGGAGCGCGATCTCGGCGCGCTTGCGCCAGTCCGGGCCTCGCCGCCGTCCCCGGAGGG
>NZ_CAMPHH010000313.1 GCF_946885855.1 uncultured Actinotalea sp.
GGACACAGCCGCCACCCGGGACGGGGCCACCACCCCCGACGCGAACAGCCTTCTCGCCGCCACCGCGACCGGCGACCAGGGCGCCTTCGCCGCCCTCTACGACCTCCTCTCCCCCGCCGTCCACGGCACGGCCCGCGCGGTGCTGCGGGACCCGGACCACGCCGCGGAGGTTCTCCAGGAGGTCATGCTCGAGGTCTGGCGGACCGCGCCACGGTTCGACCCGGGCCGCGGGTCCGCCCGCACGTTCGTCCTCACCCTGGCGCACCGCCGGGCGGTCGACCGGGTGCGCGCCGTCCAGGCCCAGCGCGACCGTGACCAGCGCGTCGCGGACGCCGACCACCGCATCCCGTTCGACTCGGTCGCAGAGGAGGTCGAGGACACCATGGAGCGCACCCGCGTGCGGCACTGCCTCGGCAGCCTGACCGACACCCAGCGCGACGCCGTCGTGCTCGCCTACTACGGCGGGCGGACCTACCGGGAGGTCGCCGAGGAGCTCGGCGCGGCCCTGCCGACGGTGAAGACCCGTATCCGCGACGGCCTGATCCGCCTCCGCGACTGCCTGGGGGTGACGGCATGACCGACGACGACGCCCGCTCCCTCCTCGCCGCCTACGCCCTGGACGCGGTCGACGACGACGAACGTCGCGCCGTCGAGGACCTCGTCGCCCGTGACGCCGCGGCTGCCGCCGAGCTGGACGAGCTGCGCGCCGTCACGGCAGCGATCGCCGCGACCGACGAGGTCGCCCCGCCGACGGCGGTCCGTGCGAGCGTGCTCGAGCTGGTGGCACGCACAGAGCAGGACGCGCCCGCCGTCGGTGACCGGTCCCAGGACGACGCGTCCGCGACGTCGCGCCGGGGGCCAGCCGTGGCGCCCTCGGAGAAGGAGCCGGCGCGCACGGCGTCGAGCCAGGACGGCGTCGTGGTGCCCCTGCGGCCCCGGCGCGTGCCTGCGTGGGGCCTCGCGGCGGCCGCGGCCGTCGTCGTCGGGGTCGCCGTCCCCGGTGTCGTCGCGTGGCAGCAGCACGACCGCGCGGTGCAGGCCGAGGCGCGCGCGGACCTGCTCACCGAGCTCCTGTCGGAGCCCGGCGCGACCGTGCTCGCGGGCGCCCTCACCGGCGGCGGTGAGGCCGTCGCGGTGCTGACGGAGGCCCGCGGCGCCGTCGTCGTCGAGGGACTGCCCGAGATCGCCGACGACCGGGTCTACCAGGTGTGGGCGATGCGCGACGGCGTCCCGGTGCCGGCCGGGTTCCTCGACGCCCGGTCCGGGCGCGCCTCCGAGGTGCTCGGCGACTACCGCCCCGGCGACGGGGTCGCCCTCTCCGTGGAGCCGGAGGGAGGAAGCGCGCAGCCGACGACGACGCCGCTCGTCGTCCTCGTCCCGGCCTGATACGTCGCACGCACGGAAACGCGCGGTAGCCGACGGCCGGTCGGGCGACGCGGGTGAGGTGCCGGTCGGGGGGCGCCGGGTGGGTGCCGGTCGGCGGCGCCGGGCAGGGCTCGGATCGACGGTCGCGGGCCTGCGGTCGGCCCGCCGACCCGGCCGATCAGCGCGCGGCGTCCTCCTCGCGCAGGCGCGGCGTGCTGCCCCGGCCGGGGTGGACCCCGTGCTTGTCGGCGTAGAAGGCGCGGATGACGTCCATGTCGGCCTTGATGTCACCCGTGAGCTGGACCGTGGGACCGAGGCCGGCGCTGCGCGTCGGGCCGTCGACGAAACCCAGCGTGACGGGCAGCCCGGTGGCCTGCGAGAGCCGGTAGAAGCCGGACTTCCAGTGGTCGGTCTTCTTCCGCGTGCCGTCGACGGCGATGACCAGGACGAAGTCCTCCGCGGACCGCGCCTGCGCCACGAGCCGCTCGACCAGCCCGCCGCGCGCGCCCCGGTCGGTCGGGATCCCGCCCAGCGCCCGCAGCACGGGGCCCAGCGGCCACCAGAAGAGCTCCCGCTTGATGAGGATCCGCGGGCTCACGTGGTCCGACCACAGGACGAGCAGCGTGAGGACCCAGTCCCAGTTCGACGTGTGGGGCGCGCCGATGAAGATGCCGGTGCGGGGCGCCGAGCCGACCTTCGTCCAGCGCGCCCAGCGCAGGAGCGTGCGCGCGAGCGCGGCGCGGACGGGCAGCCGCCGGGAGGGACCGGGTGAGGCGGGGGACGAGGGGCTCGGCGTCGAGGTCACGGGCCATTCTCCCCCGGGAGGAGGTGCCGGGCTCCCGAGACGCGGCACGTGAAGCGGCGCATGGTGACGTGAGCGGCACGGAGAAGCGGCGAGCACGGTGACGCGGCGGGCACCCATGACGCCGAGGGCACGGTGACCCGGGGCAGACGACGGAGGGAAGGGACGGGGACGGGGACCCGGCGGGTCATCCGCACCGCTGCCCACCCTGATCAACGTCCGTCCAGGTCAGGAACGCTTTCCTCCCGGTACGTTTCACCCGCCGGGCGCCGCCGGGCACCTCACGGGACCGCCGGCCGCGCCGATGGGACCTGAACTCCCCATCGTCGACAGGAGGTCCCCGCGTGCCACCCGCACCCACCGCGCCGTCCGCGATGACGATCCTCGCGTTCGCCCGGAGCACCAGCGGGTTCTACTTCGGGGAGCTGCTCGCCGGCCTGACGCGCGAGGTGGCGCGCGCGGACGGTCGGGTCGTCGTCGTGCAGACGCTCGACCCGGGCGACATCGCCGACGTCGTCGTCCAGACCCCCCTGTTCGACCTGCCGATCGCGTGGGACCAGGTCGACGGCGCCGTCGCGGTCTCGCTGGCCGCCGGTGCCCCGCACCTGCGGGCCCTGCGCGACCACGGCGTCCCCGTGGTCCTCGCGAGCAGCCAGGTCGCAGGATTCGACGCCCCGCTCGCGCTCCCGGACAACCGGGGAGGGACGAGCGCCGCCGTCGACCATCTCGTCGCGCACGGGCACACCCGGATCGGGTTCGTCGGCAACCTCGGCCAGACGGACATGCGCGAGCGCTACGCCGCCTTCCAGCAGGCTCTCGCACGGCACGGCCTGCCCGACGACGACGAGACGTTCTTCGACGCGCCCGACAACGCGGAGACGGGTGGCATCGCTGCGGCCCGTCTGGTCGCCCGCGCGGTGCGCCGGCCGACGGCGCTCATGGTCGCGACGGACCGCAACGCCCTGGGCCTTTTCGAGGGGCTCGCCGACCACGGCGTCGACGTCCCCGGCGACGTCGCCGTCGTCGCCTTCGACAACATCGAGGCGGGGTCGTTCAGCACGCCGACCCTGTCGTCGGTGAGCCAGCGCTTCGACATGGTCGGCGCGCTGGCGGGGCGGATGGTCGTCGCGGCGGTGCGCGGCGAGGCGCAGGAGCTCGCTGCGCGCACGCCCGAGGCCGTCGTGGTCGCCACCCGCCAGTCGTGCGGCTGCTCGGACGGCCCGCTCTCCCTGACCGCCGACGGCGCCGCCGTCGACACCGGGGAGCGGCACGCCTCCGCCGCGCTCGTCCGTCGTGAGCTCACCGAGCTGCTGATCACCGACGACGGGCGCGTGCCGGGCGTCGCAAGCCGGCACTCCGGGGTCGCGGGCGGGCACGTCGGCCTCACCGGTCCGGCGCCCGCCCCGGAGCAGGCACAGCGCGTCATCGAGGCGGCCGTGCGCCTCGTGGAGGGCACCACGCCGCCGACGGCGGGCGAGGTCCGCGAGCTCGTGGCGGCGCTGCGCCTGCTCCGCAGCCGGCCGGACATCCTGCAC
>NZ_CAMPHH010000314.1 GCF_946885855.1 uncultured Actinotalea sp.
CTCGACCCGAGTGCGCACCCCGGGGATGCGAGCTGGGCAGAGCGATGTGAGGTCGCGGACCGGGCCGGTGGCGTGGGATGCCGCCGGCGGGCGCGGAGTCGGGTCACGCGCCCGCCTCGGCACGTCAGTCGCGGACCACGAGCACCGGGCACGGCGCGTGCAGGACGACGGCGTGGCTGACCGAGCCGAGCAGCATCCGCGTCACGCCGTGCAGGCCGCGGCTGCCGACGACGAGGAGCCGGGCGTCCTGCGCGGCGTCGAGGAGCGCCGTCGCCGCCTGCCCCTGCACGAGGTCCTCGGTGACGACCAGGTCGGGGAAGTCCTCGCCGAGCCCGGCGACCGACTCGCCGAGCAGCACCTGCGCGGCCTCCCGGAAGACGTGGTCGTACTCGGCGAGGAGGTTGACGTCGACGTACACCGCGGGCTGCTGCCACGCGTGCACGACGTGCAGCCCCAGGCCAGCGCGGTCCGCCTCGACGGCGGCGGCGCGGATCGCCGCGAGGGAGTCCGCCGAGCCGTCCGCCCCGACGACGACGCGGTCGGCGACCTCCGTGGGCAGCGTCGGCACGACGGCGACGGGGCAGTGCGCCCCGGCCGCGACCTGGTAGGCCAGGGAGCCCGAGAAGACGCGCTCGGCGGGGCTGAGACGGTGCGTCCCGACGACGACGAGCTGCGCGTCGACCGAGCGCTGCGTGAGGGCCCGCCCCGGCGACTGCTGGTCGACGACGGTGTGCACCTCGACGCCCGGCGCGGCCTCGGCGGCCCGCAGGGCCTCCTTCTCGACGAGGTCGCGAGCGGCTTGCTCCACGGCGTCGTCCCTGTAGGTCTCGAGCCCGACGACGGGCAGCCCGACCGCGTGGACGACGTGCAGCGGGGTGTGGCGGGCCAGCGCGGTGCGCGCGGCCCACACGAGTGCGTCCTGGCTGGACTCGGTGCCCTCGACACCGACGACGACGGGGCGGGTCACGGCCGTCTCCCTTCCGACGGGGGCGACGCCGGTGGACGTCCGCCCTGCGCTTCACCTCCACGGTCCGCGCGGCGCCGTCGTCGTGCGAGGTCCGAACGTCCCGCCCCGGGACGCACGACGGACGCACGGCGGACCGGGGTGGGCGCGGCGGGCCCGGCCGTGCCAGGCTCGGCCCATGTCGATCACCCCCACCGTCGGCGTGACCGGTGTGACCGGGCACGTCGGCGGACTCGTCGCCCGCGCCCTCGCCGACGCCGGCGTCCCCCAGCGCCTGCTCGTCCGCTCGCCGTGGAACGCACCGGACCTGCCGGACGCCGAGGTCCGCCGCGCCGCCTACGGCGAGGACTGCGCGCCCGCCCTCGAGGGCCTCGACGTGGTGCTCATGGTGTCGGGCGCCGAGAGCCGGGACCGGGTCGGCGAGCACCGCGCCTTCGTCGACGACCTCGCCGAGGCCGGCGTCCAGCACGTCGTCTACACGTCGTTCAGCGGCGCCGCGCCGGACGCGACCTTCCTGCTCGGCCGCGACCACTGGGAGACCGAGGAGCACCTGCGCCGCTCCGGGCTGCGCACCACGCTCCTGCGCGACAACCTCTACCTCGACCTCCTGCCGGAGTTCGTCGCCGACGACGGCGCGCTGCGCGGCCCGGCCGCCGACGGTCGCCTCGCGGCGGTGGCCCGGGCCGACGTCGCGCGCGTCGCCACCGCCGTCCTGCTCGACCCGCGCCGGCACGTGGACCGGACCTACGAGCTGACCGGGCCCGAGGCGCTGAGCCTCGGCGAGGTCGCCGCGACGATCACCGAGGTGACCGGCCGGGACGTCCGCTACGTCGCCGAGTCGGTCGAGGAGGCGTACGCGTCCCGGCAGGCGTTCGGCGCACCCGACTGGCAGGTCGACGCGTGGGTCTCGACGTACACCGCCATCGCGGCCGGCGAGATGGCCCGCGTGACCGACGACGTCGAGCGGGTCACCGGCCGGCCGCCGCTGTCCCTGCGCGACGTCCTCGTCCGCCGCGCCCGCCGCGCCTGACAGACGTGCCCGGCGCGTCCCGCGCCCCGCGCCGTCACCCCTCAACCGTCACCCGTCACCCCTCACCCGCAGATTCCGCGCCTTCCGCCCTGACGAGGGCCGGAGGTGCGGAATCTGCCCTGGGGGATCGCCCGGGCGCTGGGGCGCGAGGCGGGGAGCAGGGCGTCAGGCGGTCCCGGTGGCGTGGTGGGCTGCCAGGCGCGTCAGACCCTCGTCCAGGCTCACCGCCGGCGACCAGCGCAGGTCGCGGCGCGTGCGCCGCTGGTCGAACCAGTGCGCGGTGGACAGCTGCTCGGCGAGGAAGCGCGTCATCGGTGGCTCGTCGGCGTCGGGGCGCGACCCCGGTCCCGCCGCCCAGGCCCACTCCACCGCTCCACCCGCGGCCCGCGCCACCCCGGCGGGCACGCGCCAGGCCGGTGCCGGGGCGCCGACGGCGGCGCAGATCCCCGCGAGCATCTCCGCGACGGTCCGCGGCTCGCCGTTGGTGACGACGTACGCCTGGCCGCGCACCGACCCGGTGCCCGCGGCGGCCACGGCACCGTGCCCCCCGTCGCCGCGCGCTCCCGCGCTCGACGAGTCCTGCGCGGCGTCGTCGTCGCCCAACCGGTCCAGCGCGGCGACGATCGCGGAGGCCGCGTTGTCCACGTACGTCGTGTCGATGAGCGCGAGCCCGCGCCCGAGCAGCGGCAGGCGCCCGGTGCGCGCCCGCTCGGCGACGCGCGCGACGAGCTGCGTGTCCCCCGGCCCCCACACGATGTGCGGCCGCACGGCGACGACCCGCAGGTCCGGGCCGTCGGCCGCGAGCGCGAGGAGCTCCGCCTCGGCCTTCGTGCGCGCGTAGTCCCCGCGGGCGTGGACGGGGTCCGCGGGCTCGGCGTCCGCGCCGACGATCGACGTCCCGGTGTGCGCGACCGAGGGGGACGACACCTGGACGAACCGGTCCGCCCCGTGCCGCCGGGCGGCGTCGAGCACGAGCCGCGTCCCGTCGACGTTGACCCGGCGGAAGTCCGCGGGGTCGCCGGTGAACGAGACCTTGGCGGCGAGGTGCACGACGGCGTCGGTCCCCGCCACGGCCCGGTCGACGTCCGCGGGGTCGGTCAGCGTCCCCAGCGCGTCCTCGACCCCGACGACGCCGCTGGGCCGCCGCTGGAAGGTCCGGACCTCGTGCTCGGCGTCGCGCAGCAGCGCCGCGACCGTCCCGCCCAGCAGCCCGCTGGCGCCGGTGACGAGGACCCTCACGGCGCGCCCACCCGGCCCCCGGCGAGCACGCCCTCGGCCCACGACGCCAGCCGCGCGCGGTCGATCTTCGAGTTGTGCCGGACGTCCGTCGGCAGCTCGGCCACGGCGAGCACCGCCGCCACGGGACGCCCGACGGCGGCGCGCACCGCGGCCGCGGTCTCCGGCGCCACCGCTCCCGGTCGCCGCACCCGCGGCTCGGTCTCCGCGACGACGACGAGCTGCTGCGTCCCCCGCGGCCCCACGCCGACGACGGCGGCACGCACCACCCCGGCCACGGACTCGGCGCGCTGCTCGGGACCCACGGGCGTGACGACGCCGTCGGCCGTCACCGCGACGTGCGCGAGCCGGCCCTCGACCCACAGCCGGCCCTCCGCGTCGACGCGGCCGACGTCACCGGTCCGGTGCCAGCGCAGGGCGTCGCCCGCCTCGGTGGGGGGCGACGCCCTGCGC
>NZ_CAMPHH010000315.1 GCF_946885855.1 uncultured Actinotalea sp.
CCTCCGCCCCGTCGTCGGCCGCCGGCGCCTCCACCCGCCCCCGGGTGTGGGCGCCCGGCGCCACGACCGTCGACCTCCATCTCCCGCAGCCGGCTCGCCACGCCGACGGCGACGCCGGGACGGTCCACCCGATGACCCGTGCCGACGGCGGCTGGTGGGAGTCGGCGGTCGACCTGCCCGACGGCACCGACTACGCCTTCGCCGTCGACGGCGGCGAGCCACGACCGGACCCTCGGAGCCCCTGGCAGCCCCACGGGGTGCACGGGCCGAGCCGGACGTTCGACGCCTCCGCCTTCCGGTGGACCGACGGGACCTGGCCGGGCCGGGACGTGCGTGGCGCCGTCGTCTACGAGCTGCACGTGGGGACCTTCACCGACGCCGGGACGCTCGACGCGGCGATCGGGCACCTCGACGAGCTCGTGGACCTCGGCGTGGACGTGGTCGAGCTCATGCCGGTCGCCGCGTTCCCCGGCGTGCACGGCTGGGGCTACGACGGGGTCGCGCTCTACGCCGTGCACGACCCGTACGGCGGACCCTCGGCCCTGCAGCGCTTCGTCGACGCCGCCCACGCACGGGGCCTGGCGGTGTGCCTCGACGTCGTGCACAACCACCTGGGGCCCTCCGGCAACTACCTCGGTGAGTTCGGCCCCTACTTCACCGACCGCCACGAGACGCCATGGGGCTGGGCGGTCAACCTGGACGGGCCCGACGCCGCCGAGGTCCGCGCGTTCGTCCTCGACAACGCACTGCGCTGGCTGCGCGACTTCCACGTCGACGCGCTCCGGCTGGACGCCGTCCACGCCCTCGTGGACGACTCGCCGCGGCACCTCCTCGCCGAGCTGGCCGACGCGGTCGAGGCCCTCGCGACCGAGGTCGGGCGCCCGCTCTCGCTCGTCGCGGAGTCCGACCTCAACGACGCCGCCATGGTGACGCCGACCGTCGAGGGCGGCCTCGGCATGACGGCGCAGTGGGCCGACGACGTCCACCACGCGATCCACGCCACGGTCACCGGGGAGCGGCACGGGTACTACGTCGACTTCGGTTCCCTCGACGTCCTCGCGAAGGTCATGACGCGCGTCTTCCGCCACGACGGCGGGTTCTCGACGTTCCGGGACAGGGACTGGGGCCGGCCCGTGCCCGACGGGATCGACGCGCGCCGGTTCGTCGTCTTCTCCCAGGACCACGACCAGGTCGGCAACCGCGCCCTCGGGGACCGGCCGTCCGAGCACGTCGACGCCGGCGGCCTGGCGATGTCGGCGGCGCTCGTCCTCCTGTCGCCGTTCACCCCGATGCTGTTCATGGGCGAGGAGTGGGGCGCCCGCACGCGCTGGCAGTACTTCACGGACCACGCGGAGCCCGAGCTCGCGGAGGCGATCCGGCGCGGCCGCACCGAGGAGTTCAGCGGGCACGGCTGGGAGCAGATCTACGGCGGGCCCGTCGATGTCCCCGACCCCCAGGCGGGATCCACGGTGGCAGCGAGCCGGCTCGACCGGACCGAGCGCGACCGCCCGGAGCACGCCCGGATGCTCCGCTGGTACCGGGACCTCGTGGCGCTGCGGCGGTCCGAGCCGGACGTCGCGGCGGGCGACCTGGGCGCGACGAGCACCGACCGGGCCGACGACGGCGCGTGGTTCCTCCTGCGGCGCGGCGCGGTCGCCGTCGTCCTGGCCCTGGGCGAGGGGCCCGTGACGCTCGACGTCGCGGCGACCGAGGTGCTGGCCGCCTGGGACGGGGCCGAGGTGGACGGTGGCGCCGTGACGGTGCCGGGCCGCTCGGTCGCCGTCGTCCGGACGGGGGCGGCCGGTGGCGCCCGCTGAGCCCGGGACCGCAGCCGGGCGGACGGCGGTGGGCTGGACGACCCCGGCGCACGAGGCGCTGCGGGCCGCGCCGGGGCGCCCGGTGGACCTGGCGGCCGTTGACCGCAACGGCACTCCCGGGTTCGTCGGTGGCAAGAAGGACGGCCGCGAGGCGATGAAGGACCGCGGGGCGGTGCTCTCGGAGCTGCAGGAGAAGCTCTACGCCCACGGCCGGACCGGCGGCGACCGGTCGGTCCTCCTCGTGCTGCAGGGCATGGACACGGCCGGCAAGGGCGGGGTGGTCCGGCACGTCCTGGGCATGGTGGACCCGCAGGGCGTGGCGCTGCGGGCCTTCGGTCCGCCGACGCCCGAGGAGGCCGCGCAGCACTACCTCCAGCGCATCCGCGACGCGCTGCCCTCCCCCGGCCGGATCGGGGTGTTCGACCGGTCGCACTACGAGGACGTGCTCGTCGTCCGGGTCGAGGAGCTCGTGCCCCGTGCGGAGTGGGAGCGGCGCTACGACGAGATCGTGGCCTTCGAGGAGGAGGTCGTCGCCCGCGGGACCACCCTGGTCAAGGTCATGCTCGTCGTGTCCTACGAGGAGCAGGGCGAGCGTCTGCGGGAGCGCCTCGAGCGTCCCGAGAAGCACTGGAAGTACAACCCGGGCGACATCGACGCCCGGCAGCGCTGGGACGACTACCAGGCGGCGTACCAGGCGGTCCTCGATCGCACCTCGACGGACGCGGCGCCCTGGTACGTGGTCCCCGCGGACCGGAAGTGGTTCGCGCGTCTGGCGGTGACCGAGCTCCTCGTGGCGGCCCTCGAGGGACTGGACCTGGCGTGGCCGCGGGTCGACCTGGACGTCGCGGCGGAGCTGGCGCGCCTCGACGCGACGGCACGACCGCCCCGGCCCGCCCGCTGAGGGAGGCGACCGCCCGGCGCGCAGCGGCTGCTGGGCCTGCTGGGCCTGCTCAGCGAGCGGCGGCCGCGCGGCCCTGCTCGGCGAGGGCGCCGAGCCGGGACAGCGCCCGCAGGTACTTCTTCCGGTAGCCCCCGCGCAGCATCGTCGCGTCGAAGAGAGCGGCCGTGCCCTGCCCGCCGAGGAGCACCGGCACGTCGCGGTCGTAGAGCCGGTCCACCAGGACGACGAGCCGGAGAGCGTCGGCCTGGTCGGCCACCGGGCCGGTGCCGGTCACCCCGGCGAGCGTCACCCCGTCGAGCAGCGCGCCGTACCGGCTCGGGTGGACCGTGCGCAGGTGCGCGACGAGCTCCTCGAACCCGTCGCAGGTCGCCCCGTCGACACTCCGCACGGCATCGCGGACGACGTCGTCGGGCAGTCCGCCCTCGGCGTGCGAGGCGCCGCGGTGGCGGTAGTCGGGCCCGTCGATCCGGACCACCTCGAACCGCTGCGCGAGCGCCTGGATCTCCCGGAGGAAGTCCTCGGCGGCGAAGCGCCCCTCACCGAGCGACTCCGGCAGCGTGTTCGACGTCGCGGCGAGCGCCACGCCGTGGTCGGCCAGCTCGCGCAGCAGCCGGGACATGAGGACGGTGTCCCCCGGGTCGTCGAGCTCGAACTCGTCGATGCAGACGAGGCGCCGGTGGGACAGGGCGCGGACCGTCGGGGCGAACCCGAGGGCGCCGACGAGGTGCGTGTACTCGACGAACGTCCCGTACGCCGCGGCGTCGGGTCCGGCCGCGTGCGCGAGGGCTGCGAGCAGGTGCGTCTTGCCGACCCCGAAACCGCCGTCGAGGTAGATGGCGGGCGCGCGCCCCGGTCCGCGGGAGAACCACCTGCGGCGGGGTGGGTCCGCGAGCTCCCCGGCGACGTCGCGCATCCTCGCCAGCGCGGCCTCCTGGCTCGGGTGGGCCCT
>NZ_CAMPHH010000316.1 GCF_946885855.1 uncultured Actinotalea sp.
GGGTGGGGGCGAGGACGAGGCTGCCGACGGCGTCGCGCAGGCTCGCGGCCGTGTCGGGGGCGAGGCCGTCGTCGGTGACGAGCACGTCGACGGCGTCCAGGGCCGCGATCCGGCTCAGCGCGACGACGCCGTTCTTCGAGTGGTCCGCGACGACGACCACCTGGCCCGCGGCCGCGATGAGCGCGCGGTTGGTGTCGGCCTCGAGGAGGTTGGGCGTGGTGAGCCCGGCCGCGACGTCGAAACCGTGGGCGCCGAGCAGCAGCACGTCGACGCGGAGCGCCTCCAGCGCCCGGTTCGCGACGGGGCCGACGAGCGCGTCCGACGGCGTCCGGGTGCCGCCGACGAGGACGACGCTCAGCCCGTGGTCGTCCGGCAGGTGCAGCGCCTCCGCGGCCGGGAGGGAGTTCGTCACCACGGTGAGCGGGCGCAGTGTCGGATCCTGTGCGATCAGGCCGGCCACGAGCGCCGTCGTCGTCCCGCCGGACAGCGCGACGGCGCCGCCGGGGATGACGTGCGCGAGCGCGGCCCGGGCGATCGCCGCCTTCTCGTCGGCGGCGAGGTCCCGCTTGGCGAGGAAGCCGGGCTCGTGGGCGGCGTGCCGGGCGTCGACGGCGCCACCGTGCACACGCTGCACGAGGCCGCGGCGGACGAGCTCGGAGATGTCGCGGCGGACGGTCATGTCCGAGACGTCGAGGCTCACGACGAGGTCGGCGACGCGGACCGCCCCGTGGGTGCGGATCTGCTGGAGGATCAGGTCCTGCCGCTGCTGTGCGAGCACCTGAACATCATCCACCGAGACCGAACACAAGGCAACACCGCCCCCGCCGCCCCCCGACGGCCGACCCGCGGGACGTCGCGAGAGCGGTCTGGCGCGGTGCCTAGTCCGCCTCGGCCGCAGGGGTCGCCTCTGGGTCCAGGGCCTGGGCGCGTGCGATGAGCGACTCGAGCGCGCGGATCTCCGCCCCGAGGGCGGCGCGACCTTCCGGGGTGATGCTGACCCACGTCCTCCCGCGTGCGGCGAGGGCGTCCTTCTCGGCTCGCAGGTAGCCGGCCCGGGCGAGGACGCCCAGGTGGCTGTTGAGGTTGCCGTCGGTGAGTCCGAGGACCCGCTTGAGGTAGGCGAAGTCGCACCGTGCCTCGGCGAGGACGCTCAGGATCCCGAGCCGTGCCCGCTGGTGGACGAGGTCGTCGAGCTGTGCCGCGGGATGCGAGCCGCCGTCGTCGGTCTCAGGCATCCGGGCTCGCGATGGCGAGGGTGCGTCGCTCGTCCCGACGCCGGACGGCGCCCAGGGTCAGCACCGCCACGGCGCAGACCGTGAGGGCGACAGCCGGCGCTTCCGTCGCATCGCCGAATCGCTGCCACGCCGCCCACAGGGCGGTGACCGTGACGCCCAGCCCGGTCCACACCAGGGCCAGGTCCTTCGCGCGGGCCCCGACGGCGATCAGGGCGCCGCCGAGCCAGACGCCGGCGCCGGCCAGCAGCACGGTCAGAGGAGTGAGCACCATGGCGAGGAGGACGGCCAGGGCGAGGGCGCCCGTGCCCGAGCCCCGCGGGTGCAGCCCGACGGCGACGCGCCGGCGTCGCACCAGCAGCCAGAGAGTCGCGAGGGCCACGAGGGGGAGGGCGAAGGAGACGACACGCGCCTCCGCGGCGTACCAGAGCGGCGGGGGGAGGAGCTGCCTGACGGCCGGGGAGTGCGTGAGCGCTTCGACGAGGAGTGCGCCGCCGAGCACGAAGCACGCGACCGAGGAGTACCGCTGCTCAGCCAGGACCCGCCGCCGCAGGGAGTCGGAGAGGAGCGCCGCGGAGCCCACCGTCATGCGCAAACTCTGTCACGCAGAGTGCGGCTCGACCAGAGCCGGACGAGGGATCAGCTCCGTGCAGGGAGGGGTGGGCAGGCGTTGTCAGCGGGTGGTGGGGGTGAGGTTGAGCGAGCGACCGGCCAGGCCGCGGGAGCGGCGGGTCAGGCTCGTGGCGACGTCGCGCAGCACCGTGGCGGCGGGGGAGTCGGGCGCCGAGAGCGTGACCGGGGTGCCGCCGTCGCCGGCCTCGCGCAGCGCGAGGTCGAGCGGGACCTGGCCGAGGAGCGGGACCGACGTGCCGGTCGCCTTCGCGAGGTTGTCCGCGACGGTCTGCCCGCCGCCGGAGCCGAAGACCTCCAGCCGTGAGCCGTCCGGCTGCTCCAGCCAGGACATGTTCTCGACGACGCCGACGACGTGCTGGCGCGTCTGCAGCGCGATCGACCCGGCGCGCTCGGCGACCTCGGCCGCCGCGTGCTGCGGCGTCGTCACGACGACGAGCTCGCTGGCCGGGAGCAGCTGCGCGACGGAGATCGCGATGTCGCCGGTCCCGGGCGGCAGGTCCAGGAGCAGCACGTCGAGGTCGCCCCAGAAGACGTCGGCGAGGAACTGCTGGAGCGCGCGGTGCAGCATCGGCCCGCGCCACACGACCGGCCGTCCGGCCGGGACGAACATGCCGATCGAGATGACCTTCACCCCGTGCGCGATGGGCGGGATGATCATGTCGTCGACCTTGGTCGGCTGCTGCGTGATGCCGAGCATGCCGGGGATGGAGAAGCCGTAGACGTCGGCGTCGACGACGCCCACCGAGAGCCCGTCCTGCGCCATCGCGACCGCGAGGTTCGCCGTCACCGAGCTCTTGCCCACGCCGCCCTTGCCGGATGCGATCGCGTAGACGCGGGTGAGGCTGTCCGGCTGCGCGAACGGGATGACCGGCTCGGCCGCGCCGCCCCGCAGCGTGGCCCGCAGCTTCGCCCGCTGCTCCTCGTCCATGACGCCCATCCCGACGCGCACCTCGCCGACGCCCTCGACCTTCGAGACCGCCGCCGTGACGTCCTTGGTGATGGTGTCCCGCAGCGGGCAGCCGCCGGTGGTGAGGTCGATGCCGACGTCCACCGTGTGCCGGCCGTCGGCGTCCGCGGCGTCGGACACCTCCACCGAGCGCACCATGCCGAGGTCCGTGATCGGTCGGCGGATCTCGGGGTCCAGGACGGTGGCGAGCGCAGCGGTGACGGCCTCGACGGTGGGGGTGGGCATGCGTCCATCGTAGGTCGGGCCCCGCAGACCTCGTGCCGCGCCGCCCGTGGTCCTACCGTGGCCGGATGGACCACGAGACGTACGTCCTCGCGCTGCGCGAGGAGAACGAGCGCTTCCTCGACGCCCTCGCCGCCGTGGATCCGGACGCGCCGGTGCCCACCTGCGACTGGACCGCCGCGGACCTGCTGTGGCACCTCGCCGAGGTGCAGCACCACTGGGCGGAGGTCGTCCGCGGCGCGCACGGCGAGGGCGTCACGCCGCCGCAGCGGCCGGACGACGTCGCCGCGCTCCGGACGCTGGCCGCGGCCTCCGGGACCGCCCTCGCGACGGCGCTCGCCGAGGCCGAGCCCGGTGCCGCGGCGTGGTCCTGGCACGAGGACGGCGGCACGGTGGGCTGGATCGCCCGGCGCCAGGCGCACGAGGCGGTCGTCCACCGCGTCGACGCCGAGCTCACGGCCGGGCGCGCGGTCACCCCGCCGACGGTCGCCCTGGCCGTGGACGGCGTCGACGAGGTGCTGCACGTCATGCTCGACGGCGTGCCCGGCTGGGGCACCTTCACCCCCGACGGCGTCACGGTGCGCCTGGAGTGCGCGAACGACGACGCCGCG
>NZ_CAMPHH010000317.1 GCF_946885855.1 uncultured Actinotalea sp.
GCCTCACCCACCCCCGCGCGCGTCGATCTCCTCCCCGACGGACGTCACGACGACGATCGGGAACCCGTCCGGGACGACGTCGTCGATGCGCTCTTGCCTCGCGGGCCCACGTCCCGTTGCCAGCTGATTGGAGCCCCTGATGCACGGTCTTCCCGCGGACGCCGATCTGAGCTTCCTCGCCGGCAGGACGCTGACCCAGCTCGGTGTCGGCTCCAACGAGGCGATCCTCTACTTCGACGTCGGCCAGACGTGGATCCGGATCGAGGGGAGGTCTTCCGTGGAGGCTGCCGCCTCGACGACGGCTTCCGACGACAGTCGAGAGATCGCGCCTGCGATGTTCCCGCTCATCGGTCAGAGCGTTACTGATGTTGCGTGGCAGCGTTCGGGCACGATCCGTCTGACCTTCGATGACGGCACGACCCTGGTCATCGAGGACGATTCCCCGCACTACGAGAGCTACCAGATCGTCCACGGCAACCTGCAGATCACCGTGTGAGGCTGTGGGCGATCGACCTCGGCTCGGCGAGCAGTCGCGGCCGCCCGAGCTCGAACGTCCGCTCCCTCGAGAGCCCCTGACCCCCGACTTGACGGGAACGATCGATGTACGGCTTCGCACCCGACATGAACCTGAGCTTCTTCCGAGGCGACGAACTGACGCAGATCCGCTTAGGCGCCAACGACACCCAGCTCGCGTTCGCTAGTGGGATTCTCATCACCACCGCCTGTCGTATGACCCTCGTCCGCGAGCAGTTCACCCTGGTCTCGGACGACCCCAGATTCCTCGGACCGGCTCTCCACGACTTCCTCGCCGAGAGCGTGGAGGACGTGGCATGGGAGCTGTCGGGGACCCTCAGGCTCAAGTTCAGTGGCGGCACCGTGACCATCGAGGACGATGCCGCCCCGCACTACGAGAGCTACCAGATCTATCGGGGCAAGGATGTCATCGTCGTCTGAGGTGGCTGATCCTCGTGCACATCAGCCGACCTCGTGCAGGCCACGACGGCTCCCCAACTCCTGCCCAGCCCGACAGCACGGACGACCGACGACCCGAGCAGCACCACCCGCCTCACCCATCCCCGCGCGCGTCGATCTCCTCCCCGACGGACGTCACGACGACGATCGGGAAACCGCCCGGGACGACGTCGTCGATGCGCTCGACCAGGGGCGCCGTCGTCGGCACCTCGCCCGGGGTGCGCACCGCGACGCGGATCTCGCCGCCGGTGACCTCGACACCCTCGACCGCGGTGCCCGGCGTGTCGCGCAGCCAGTCCTCCGCGGCCGCCTGGACGCGCCCGGTGAGCACCGTGACGTAGTACGCGCCCGCCGAGTTCGCGAGGAGCGGCAGGGCCACGAGCACGAGCAGCACGACGACGGGTCGTGCCGCGCCCCGCCGGCGGCCGCGCCGCGCCGCCGCCTCGGCCGTGTACCCCGTCGCGGCGAAGACGAGCGTCCCGGCGAGCACGAGCGCGAGCAGGTTCGACAGGAACAGCAGCAGTGCGCCGAGCGCCGGCCCGACCGCCCCGTGCCCTAGACACACCCCGACGACGGCGAGCGGCGGCACCAGGGAGATCGCGATCGCGACGCCCGGCAGCACCGCGGCGACGTCCCGCCGGGCGAGCGCGATCGCACCCGCGAACCCGGTCGCGACCGCCGCGAGCAGGTCCAGCGCCCCGGGCGACGTGCGCCCCGCGACCTGCGCGTTCGCCAGGAGGTCCCAGCTGCGCGGCATGAGCAGCGCCAGCACGGCGCCCACCGCCACGACGGCCACGGCACCCACCAGGACGACGACCAGCGACGACGACGCCCCGCGCCGCGACCCCTTGGCGAGGCCCAGCGCCACGCCCATGATCGGCGTCGACAGCGGAGCGATGATCATGGCGCCGATGACGGTCGCGGTGGAGTCCGCGAGCACACCGGCCGTCGCGATGACCGCCGACAGCGCGAGGAAGATCCAGAACGCGGACCGCTTGGCCCGCGCGTCGCCGGCGCTGAGGTCGAGCTCGTCGGTGAGTTCGTCGAGGGAGCGGCGCTGGTGCTCCGGCAGGACCCAGCGCCACGACGTGGTGATCATGCGCGCAGCATCCCAGCGCGCCCGTCGGCGCGGTAGGTCCCGCGGGACCGACGTCGTCGAGGCGATCGTCGGTCTGGTGCCGCGCCTCGGCGCGCGGGTCGCCGTCCACCGGTGGCCCGGCCCCTCTGGTCCGGCCGCCCGGTGGTGGTGTGGGATGGGCCGGTGACCACGCGCGGCGCCGGCGGAGCGGACGACGACGAGCTGCGTGCCCGTTTCCAGGAGATCGTCGACGACGCCGACCTCGACGCCCTGCGCGGGATCGCCGCCGCGGTCCTCGGTCTCGCGGGCGAGGCTCCGCCGGCGCAGGACCGTCGTCGGCCGTCGCCGGCGGAGCCCGTCCTGCTCACCGTCCGCGTCGACCTCGACGACACCGCCGTCTGGCGTCGGCTGCAGGTGCGCGGCGACCTCACCCTCGACGCGGTGCACGAGATCCTCCAGGACGCGGTGGGCTGGACCGACAGCCACCTGCACCAGTTCCTCTCCGGCGGCGGCTTCGGTGATCCCGAGGCGCAGCGCTTCCTCACGCCCGAGGACGTCGCGGAAGGGGAGGAGGGCGTCCTCGAGAGCGAGGTGCGCCTGGACGCGCTGCTCCAGGACATCGGCGACGAGCTGCGGTACGAGTACGACTTCGGCGACGGCTGGGGTCACACCGTGCGCGTCGAGGCCGTCGACCCGCTGCCCGACGACGGCCCGCGCGCCCGCTGCACCGACGGCCGGCTCGCGTGCCCGCCCGAGGACTGCGGCGGCCCCGGCGGGTACGCGGACCTGGTCGCGATGGTCCGATCCCGGCTCGCCGCCGCGCGGTCGCCGGAGACGGCCGCCGACGACGCCGCGGCTCGCGCGGGCGCCGAGAGTGCCGCCGCCGACGATGACGACGCCGCGCCACGCGCCACCACCGCACCGGACGACCTTGCCGCCGACGACGCCGCCGACGCCGACGAGCGCTGGGCGTGGGCGTTCGGCGACCTCACCCCCGCGCAGGCGCTGGCGAAGGTCGAGCACTTCGATCCCGCGGAGACGGATCTCGACCACGCCGGCCTCGCCGCGGCCGCGGACCTGCCCGCGGCGCTGACCGACGTCCTCCGCCGGCTGCACGCCCGGGCGGACCGGGCGACCCTGCTCGACCTCGCCCTCCGTGCGCGGCTCGGGCGGCCGGTGCTCGTGGACGCCGACCTCGCGACCGCCCACGTCGAGCCGTACCGGTGGTTCCTCCGGCACGTCGGCGAGGGCCTCGACCTCACCGCCGCCGGCTACCTGCGTCCGGCCGACGTCCAGGCGACCGCCCGGGCGCTCGGCATCGCCGAGGAGTGGATCGGCACGCTCAACCGGGAGGCGCACACGACGCCGGTGCTGGTCCTGCGCGAGACCCTCCAGCGGTTCGGCCTGCTCCGCAGGCTCAAGGGTCGGCTCCTGCCGACGCGTGCCGGCCGAGCGCTGCGGGAGGACCCGGTCGGGCTGTGGTGGCACGTCGTCGGCCGCCTCCCGCTGGAGCGTGGCCGGTTCGAGCGGGACGCCGCGCTGCTCGCGCTCCTGGACCGGGCGGGCGGGGGCAGCGGGACGGGCGCCGTC
>NZ_CAMPHH010000318.1 GCF_946885855.1 uncultured Actinotalea sp.
CGCCGGAGATCATCGTCAACAACGAGAAGCGGATGCTCCAGGAGGCCGTCGACGCTCTGTTCGACAACGGGCGGCGCGGCCGACCGGTGACCGGCCCGGGCAACCGCCCGCTCAAGTCGATCTCGGACATGCTCAAGGGCAAGCAGGGTCGGTTCCGCCAGAACCTGCTCGGCAAGCGCGTCGACTACTCCGGCCGTTCGGTCATCGTCGTCGGCCCCGAGCTCAAGCTGCACCAGTGCGGCCTGCCCAAGCAGATGGCGCTCGAGCTGTTCAAGCCGTTCGTCATGAAGCGGCTCGTCGACCTCAACCACGCGCAGAACATCAAGAGCGCCAAGCGCATGGTCGAGCGCGCCCGGCCCCAGGTCTGGGACGTGCTCGAGGAGGTCATCACCGAGCACCCCGTGCTGCTGAACCGGGCGCCCACGCTGCACCGCCTCGGCATCCAGGCCTTCGAGCCGAAGCTCGTCGAGGGCAAGGCGATCCACCTCCACCCGCTCGTCTGCGCGGCGTTCAACGCCGACTTCGACGGCGACCAGATGGCGGTGCACCTGCCGCTGTCCACGGAGGCGCAGGCCGAGGCCCGCATCCTCATGCTCTCGAGCAACAACATCCTCAAGCCGTCGGACGGACGTCCGGTGACCATGCCCTCGCAGGACATGATCATCGGCCTGTTCCACCTCACGGCGGACAAGGACGAGGCACCGGGTGCCGGTCGGGCCTTCGTCTCGGTCTCCGAGGCGACCATGGCGTTCGACCAGGGGACGCTGGACCTCAACGCCGTCGTCGGCATCCGGTTCACGGACCTGGTGCCCCCGGTCGGCTTCGACGCACCCGAGGGCTGGGAGCCCGGTCAGCCGATCGTCCTGCAGACGACGCTGGGCCGTGCGCTCTTCAACGAGCTCCTGCCCGTCGACTACCCGTACGTCAACGGGGTCGTCGGCAAGAAGGAGCTGTCCTCGATCGTCAACGACCTCGCCGAGCGGTACCCGAAGGTGGAGGTCGCGGCGAGCCTCGACGCGCTCAAGGAGGCCGGCTTCCACTGGGCCACGCGCTCCGGCGTCACGATCGCCATCTCGGACGTCGCGACGCCGCAGAACAAGCAGGAGATCCTCGACACCTACGAGGCGCGCGCGGCCAAGATCCAGAGCCAGTACGACAAGGGTCTGATCACCGACGACGAGCGTCGCCAGGAGCTCATCGAGATCTGGACGCAGGCGACGGACGAGGTCGCGAGCGTGATGCGGGACAACTTCCCCGCGCACAACACGCTCAACCGGATGGTGTCCTCCGGGGCACGAGGCAACTGGATGCAGGTCCGCCAGATCGCGGGCATGCGTGGCCTCGTGGCGAACCCGAAGGGCGAGATCATCCCGCGGCCGATCAAGTCGAACTACCGCGAGGGCCTGTCCGTCCTCGAGTACTTCATCGCGTCGCACGGCGCGCGGAAGGGTCTGGCGGACACCGCGCTGCGGACCGCCGACTCGGGCTACCTGACGCGTCGCCTGGTGGACGTCTCGCAGGACGTCATCATCCGCGAGCACGACTGCGGGACCGAGCGTGGCCTCACGATGCCGATCGCCGAGACGCTGTCGGACGGCACGCTCGTCCGGCACGAGAAGGTCGAGACGAGCGTCTACGCGCGCACCCTCGCCACGGACGTCGTCGCCCCCGACGGCGCCGTGGTGGGCAACGCGGGCGACGACGTCGGCGACGTCCTCATCGCGCGGTTCCTCGAGTCGGGCGTCACGGAGGTCAAGGTCCGCTCGGTCCTGACCTGCGAGTCGCGCGTCGGCACGTGTGCCCTGTGCTACGGCCGGTCGCTGGCGACGGGCAAGCTCGTCGACATCGGCGAGGCCGTCGGCATCATCTCGGCGCAGTCGATCGGTGAGCCGGGCACCCAGCTGACGATGCGGACCTTCCACACCGGTGGTGTGGCCTCGGCCGACGACATCACGCAGGGTCTGCCCCGTGTCCAGGAGCTCTTCGAGGCCCGTACCCCCAAGGGTGAGGCGCCGATCGCGGAGCACACCGGCCGGATCGCCGTCGACGACACGGAGCGTCTGCGCAAGCTCGTGCTCACGCCCGACGACGGCTCGGAGGAGGTCGCGTACCCGGTCTCCAAGCGGTCCCGGCTGCTCGTCTCCGACGGCGACCACGTCCAGGTCGGCACGCAGCTGGTCCAGGGCGCCGTCGACCCGAAGAAGGTGCTGCGCATCCTCGGCCCGCGGGCCACGCAGAAGCACCTGGTCGACGAGGTCCAGGAGACCTACCGCTCGCAGGGCGTGGACATCCACGACAAGCACATCGAGGTCATCGTGCGGCAGATGCTGCGGCGCGTGACGGTGCTGGACTCGGGCGAGACGGACCTCCTGCCGGGCGAGCTCGCCGAGCGCGGCCGGTTCGAGGGGGCCAACCGCAAGGCGGTTGCCGAGGGCCGGCAGCCGGCCGCGGGACGTCCGGAGCTCATGGGCATCACGAAGGCGTCGCTCGCGACCGACTCGTGGCTGTCGGCGGCCTCCTTCCAGGAGACGACGCGTGTCCTGACCGAGGCAGCGATGAGCGGGCGCAGCGACCCGCTGCTCGGCCTCAAGGAGAACGTCATCATCGGCAAGCTCATCCCGGCGGGCACGGGCATGCCGCGCTACGTCGACGTGACGGTGGAGCCGACCGAGGAGGCGAAGGCCGAGCTGTACCCGTCCTTCGGCTACGACGAGATCGACTTCCCGCCGCTCGGCATGGGCTCCGGCGAGGCGATCCCGCTCGAGGACATCGACTTCGGCGACCTGCGCTGAGTCGAACCGGCACGGCGACGGCCGTCGCCCCGCGTGAGCGGGCGGCGGCCGTCGCCGTCCCCCGGCATCGGTCCGTCCGTTGCCGGCCGCGGCGCCGGGGGAGCGGTGCCCGTGCCCGACCGGTGCACGACCGGCACGACGGAGGGAGTGCACAGGATCACTTTGACGCTCTCCGGAGCGCCAGGTAGCGTAGGTCCCTGTGCCCGCGCCGTCGGGCCCTCGCGCGTGCATCGCCACCGATCCGCCCGTTCCCTTCGGGGTCGACGGGGTCGGGGGAGGGGTGATGGCCGGGCCGGCCACCGCGCGCTGATCCCCCGTCAGCTTCACGAGGCGGGCGGTGACGCGCTCAGGTGGACCGACACGCCCGGACGCGGGGGTCGGTGGGGGACGAAAGATCAGGGGGCCGCGGTCACGCGGCCCCGGAGACCGGGAGCCCCCGGTCCGACCAGACGAGCAGTACCGAGAGACACGGAGACGTAGTGCCCACGATCCAGCAGCTCGTGCGCAAGGGAAGGTCGTCCAAGGCGAACACTTCCAAGACGCCGGCCCTCAAGGGCAGCCCCCAGCGACGCGGTGTGTGCACCCGCGTGTACACGACCACCCCGAAGAAGCCGAACTCCGCGCTGCGCAAGGTCGCGCGCGTGAAGCTCTCGAGCCAGATCGAGGTCACGGCGTACATCCCCGGCGTCGGCCACAACCTGCAGGAGCACTCGATCGTGCTCGTCCGCGGCGGCCGCGTGAAGGACCTCCCCGGCGTCCGGTACAAGATCATTCGCGGTGCGCTCGACACCCAGGGCGTGAAGAACCGCAAGCAGGCCCGCAGCCGCTACGGCGC
>NZ_CAMPHH010000319.1 GCF_946885855.1 uncultured Actinotalea sp.
GGTGGGGTGAGCACGAGCGTCTCCGGCCTCGTCACCGCCGCCTACGGCCTCGCCGTCGTCGGGTGGGCCGGGCTGGTCAAGCGGCTGTCCCGTCGCGTCGGGCCCTCCGGGCTCGTCGCCGTCGGCGGCACCGCGGGCGCGACCGGGCACCTGGCGCTCGTCGTCGACCAGGGCGTCGTCGGCGTGCTCGTCGCCTCGGTCGCGTTCGCCGCCGCATGGGCCTTCATGCACTCGACCATGCAGAAGTGGGCGACCGAGGTGGCGCCGCACGCCCGGGCCACCGTCGTGAGCCTCTTCGCGTCGGCCCTGTTCCTCGGCAGCGGGCTGTGGACCGCCGTCGGCGTCCCCTTCGTGGAGCGCGGCGCCCTCGTCCCCTACTTCGCCGCAGGGCTCGCCGTGGCGGTCCTGCTCACGGTGACGGTGACCGTGGCGCGGGCGCGCTACCCGGACTGACGGCCCCGCGCGGGACCCGTGCCCGTCAGCGTCCCGCGCCCCCGAGGCCTCCGAGGGACGCCCGCGGCGGTGCCGTCGACGCGCGCACCACCAGGTCCACCGGCAGCGTCGTGGTGGCGCTCGGGGAGCCGTTCTCGCCCGACAGCCACCGGACGAGGATCTGCGCCGCCTCGCGCCCGATGTCCTCGTGCGGCACGTGCACCGTGGTCAGCGCCGGCGACAGCTTGTCCATGAAGGGCATGTCGTTGTAGCCGACGATGCTGAGGTCGCGCGGGCACACCAGACCCCGCTCCCGCAGGACGTCCAGCAGACCGACGGCGATCTGGTCGTTGCCCGCCACCACCGCGGTCAGCCGGTCGCCGGCACGGTCCAGGAGCACCCGGGCCGCGCGGGCGCCCGCCTCCACGGAGTAGGTGAGGCACGCCTCGGACAGGTCGGGGTCGTCCTCGGCCCCGAGCTCGACGACGGCGTGCCGGAAGGCCCGGGCGCGCTCCACGCCGGTGGACAGCGTCTCGGGCCCGGACAGGTGCCCGATCGACCGGTGCCCGAGGCCCACGAGGTGGCGGACGGACTGCTCGATGCCGGCCCAGTCGTCCCCCATGACCGCGGGGACGCGCACCCGGTCGGTGCGGCGGTTGATGAGGACGATCGGCACGCCGTCGTCCGCGACGGCGCGGACGGCGGCGTCGTCGCGCTCCGCGGACGCCACGATGAGGCCGTCCACGTGCCGCCCGCGGAGCGTCTCGAAGCTCTCCGCCTCGCGGCGCGGGTCGTTGTCCGTGTCGGCGATGAGACAGGTGTAGCCCGCCCGGGAGAGGACCTCCTCCGCGCCACGGACGATCGGCGGGAAGAGCGGGTTGGACAGGTCCGGCACGACGATCCCGACCATCGTGGTGCGGTTCGTCTTGAGGCCGCGCGCCATGGAGTTCGGCCGATAGCTCAGGGCCTTCGCCGCCGCCTGCACCCGCCGCACGGTCGCATCGCTGACCAGCGCCTGCGTCTGCGGGTTGAGCGCGCGGGAGGCCGTGCCGGGGTGGACCCCGGCACGCTCGGCGACCTCCTTGAGCGTCGCGTTCAACGTCCTCCCCCTCGCCTCGTCAACCCGTGGCCGGGTGCGTGGAGATGATCATCCCTCGTCCTCCCGCTCTCCGCGAGACCGGTTCACCACTGGACGGCGATGTACTTGGACTCCGTGTACTCGAGGAGGCCCTCGTGGCCGCCCTCGCGCCCGATGCCGGACTGCTTCACCCCGCCGAACGGCGCTGCCGGGTCGGAGACGACGCCCCGGTTGAGGCCGACCATGCCCGCCTCGAGCGCCTCGCTGATCCGCAGGCCCCGCGCCAGGTCACTGGTGAAGACGTACGCGACGAGCCCGTACTCGGTGCGGTTCGCCAGCCTCACGGCCTCCTCGTCGGTGTCGAAGACGACCACCGGGGCGACCGGTCCGAAGATCTCCTCGTCGAGGATCCGGGACGTCGGGGCGACGCCGGCCAGGACCGTGGGCGCGTAGAAGTACCCGTCGCCCTCCCCCCGCGAGGCACCGACGACGACGGTGGCCCCCTGGGAGATGGCGTCCTGGACGAGCTCGTCGACCTTGTCCAGCGACGACTGGTTGACGAGGGGCCCCACGGCCGCGTCGTCCACGCCGGGGCCGACGCTCAGCGCGCCCATGGCCTCCCCGAGACGGCGCGTGAACTCCTCGGCCACCGAGCGGTGCACGTACATCCGGTTGGCCGCGGTGCACGCCTCGCCGGCGTTGCGCATCTTGGCCAGGAGCGCACCCTCGACGGCGACGTCGAGGTCCGCGTCGTCCAGGACGAGCAGCGGCGCGTTGCCGCCGAGCTCCATCGAGCACGAGATCACCTGCTCCGAGGCCGTCCGCAGCAGCGTCCGGCCGACCTCCGTCGACCCCGTGAACGACAGCTTGCGCACGCGCGGGTCCGCGAGGACGGCGTCCGCGACCGCGCCGGAGCGGCGGGACGGCAGGACGTTGACGACGCCGTCCGGCACGCCCGCCTCGCGCAGGAGGTCCGCGATGGCCAGCGCCGTGAGCGGCGTCTCCGAGGCCGGCTTGAGCAGCACGGTGCAGCCGGCTGCCAGGGCCGGGCCCATCTTGCGCGTGGCCATCGCCGCCGGGAAGTTCCACGGCGTGATGAGGAACGCGATCCCGATCGGCTGGCGGATCACCATGATCTGGTTGGTCCCGGCCGGCGCGGTCCGGACCTCACCGGTGATCCGGACCGCCTCCTCGGAGAACCAGCGGAAGAACTCGGCGGCGTAGCGGAGCTCCCCGAGCGCGTCGTTCCGGGCCTTGCCGTTCTCCCGGACCATGAGCTCGGCGATCTCGTGCTCGCGCTCGATCATGAGCTCGAACGCCCGGCGGAGGATCTCGCCGCGCTGGCGCGGCGGCGTCGCCGCCCAGCCCGGCGCAGCGGCCTCGGCGGCGTCGACGCAGGCGAGCGCGTCCTCGACGGTGCCGTTCGCCACCGAGGCGATCGGCCGTGCCGTGGCCGGGTCCAGGACGTCGAAGCGTCCGCCGTCCGAGGCGGACCGCCACTGCCCCCCGATCCACAGGTCCGTCGGGACGGACAACCCGGTGACGAGGTCCTCGATCATCTGCGCTCTCTCCTTCGTGGTCCCGCGTCGTCGCGGGAGGGGGTGGTGGCGTCCGGGCCGACGTGGACGCCTCGCTCGGTGGCGGCGGCCTCGGACGCCGGGGGTGGGCAGGGCGTGCTCACCCTCACGGCGTCCCTCCCGACCGGGACGTCCGGCCGACCGAGGTCGCGAGGCGCCGCGACGGCCGTCGGCCCGCCAGCAGGACCGCGCCGAGGCCCGAGACGTCAGGGGTGCGTCGGGCCCCGTGCTCGTCCTGCCGGTCAGGGCTCGGCGCGCGACCGCCGGACGGCCGCGCGCCCGACTGCCGGACGACGTCGTCGTCGTCCCTGCCGAGCTGACGGCATGCCGTCCGTGTCATGGCCTGCTCCGTTGCAACCGACTGCGGTGTGATGGTCCGGGCCATGAGTGTCGCAAGGTGCGGCCGAGAATGCAATCCTTTGCGGTCGGTCTCCCGACCACGCTCCGACGCAGTGCTCAGGTCTCGTCGCGCACCCGGTCGTGACCGGGGTCGCACCGCGCCGCAAGGCACGGCACCGGACAGCGCGCCGCA
>NZ_CAMPHH010000320.1 GCF_946885855.1 uncultured Actinotalea sp.
CCTGAGACCCGGCGCGTCCGAGACCCTGCGACGACGCGCCGGCGGGGTGGGTGCTCGCGTCGGGGGCGGGCACCCACCCCCTTTCCCGTCCCCGCGGCCTCGCGGGATCGGGGAAGGTTCGTGTCACATACCGCCACCGACCTTCCCCGTTCCGGCCCGGAGCGGGGCCGGTCCACAGGCGGGGCCGGGGGTTCCTCGTGCACCGCTGCGGTGTGGGGGCTCGGTCGACGGGCTCCGTGCCCGGGGACCGTGCGGGGCATGGGAGTCGATCGTGAGCGCGTCCGGGCCCTGGCGCGTCGTCAGGACCTCGTCGTCACCGCAGGCCAGCTCGCAGCGGCGGGCGTGGAGCGCAGCTGGATCCAGCGGCAGGTGCGCGCCGGGCACTGGCAACGGCTGCACCCGGGTGTCTACGTGGTCCACTCGGGGCCGATCGCCTGGCGGTCCCGGGCCCGTGCGGCGCTCCTGCACGCAGGCGTCGGCGCTGCCCTCAGCCACCGGTCCGCGGCGTTCCTCCACGGCTGGGCGCCGCCTCCACCAGTCGTGGACCTCTGCATCCCGCACGCACGGAAGGTCGAGCCCGGAGTCGGTCTCAGGATCCACCGACGCAGGCTGCTCCGGGTCGTGTCCGGGCGCCTCACCGTGGTGGCGCGGGGTGACACCGTGATGGATCTCCTGGTCACCACCCACGCGGTCGACGACGCGGTGGCCACGGTCACCGCGGCGCTGCGGGCCGGCACCAGGGCCGAGGAGGTGCTCGAAGCACTCGGAGCGAGGTCACGCGTCCGGCACCGGACGCTGGTGCACGAGCTGCTCGACGCGGTGACCGACGGCGTCGAGTCCGCGCTCGAGCTGCGGTACCACCGGGACGTCGAGGGGCGGCACGGCTTGCCGCGGGCCGTGCGGCAGCAGTGGCAGCGCCTCGGAGGGCGATGGATCCGGGCGGACGCGATCTACGACGGGACCGGCGTCCGCGTCGAGCTCGACGGCCGCGTGGCGCACGAGGGCCGGCTCGACGACGACGTCTGGCGCGACAACGCCGTCGCGGTGTCCTACGGCGAGCTGACCCTGCGGTACCGCTGGTCGCACGTCGCCGGCTCGCCGTGCCCGACTGCCGCGCAGGTCGTGGCCGCGCTCAGGTCACGCGGCTGGAAGGGGCGCGCCCGCCCGTGCTCCCCGACGTGCCCGGTCCGCTGACCCCGTCGTCTCAACACCGGGGAAGGTTCGTGGCGCATACCGCCACGAACCTTCCCCGATCGGGCGAGCCGCTCCTCAGGGGACCGGGAGCGCCAGGCGGTCCACCAGGTGCGCCGGCACGACGTCGTAGTGGCTGTGCACGGCTGTGAACGTCCCGCGACCGCCGGTGAGCGAGCGCAGGTCCATGACGTACCGGACGAGCTCCGCCTCGGGCACCGTCGCCTCGACGACCGACCGGCCGTCGGCCTGGACGTCCGAGCCCGTGATGCGCCCGCGCCGTCCGGACAGGTCGCTCATGACGTCGCCCTGCAGCTCCGCCGGCACCACGACCCTCACGTGCGACACCGGCTCGAGCACCACGGTCCCGGCCTGGTGCAGCGCCTCCTTGAGCCCGATGGACGCCGCCGTGCGGAACGCCATGTCGGAGGAGTCGACGGAGTGGAACTTGCCGTCGTAGCACTCCACGCGCACGTCGACGACAGGGAACCCGTGCAGGCCGCCGGCGTCCATCTGCTCCATGACGCCGCGCTCGACCGCGGGGATGTAGTTGCGGGGGATCGCGCCGCCGACGACCGAGTCGACGAACTCGCTGCCCTCGCCCTGCGCGCGCGGGGAGACGCGCAGCTGCACGACGGCGAACTGCCCGTGGCCGCCGGACTGCTTCTTGACCTTGCCCTCGACGTCGGCGGGGCCGGCGATGGTCTCGCGGTAGGCGACGCGCACGGGCGCCGTCGTCACGGTGACGCCGAACTTGCGTGCGAGCTTCTCCAGCGCGACCGCCACGTGCACGTCACCCGTCCCGCGCAGCACGGTCTGGCTGTGACCGCCCGCGGCCGCGCCGCCCTCCGTCGTCCGCTCGACGGTCAGCGACGGGTCCTCCGCGCAGAGCCGCTGCAGCGCGCCGGACAGCTTGTCGTCGTCCGACTGCGTCACGGGCGCGAGGGCGAGCCCGTACAGCGGCGGGCGGGCGGGCGGCGCCGGCACGACGACGGGCGTCGCCCTGCGCGCCAGCGTCGAGCCGGTGGGCGAGTCGGCGAGCTTCGCGACCGCGGCGATGTCCCCGGCGACGACGACGTCCGTGGCCAGGTGCTCCTTGCCGCGCAGGTGGAAGAGACCGTGCAGCCGCTCCTCGGCGCCGGTGACGGCGTTGACGAGCCGGTCGTCGTTGCGGATCGTCCCGCTGAGCACCTTGAACAGCGACACCTGCCCGACGAACGGGTCGGCGACCGTCCGGAAGACGTGGACCAGCGGGTCGCCGTCGGGGTCGGGGGAGACCTCGATCTCCTCGCCCTCGCCGTTCGCGCCCACCCGGACGACGACGGCTCGCGGGGCCGGGCCGATCTCGCAGAGGAAGTCCGCGAGGCGGTCGACGCCCACGCCGGTCACGGCCGAGCCGAGGACGAGCGGGTAGGCGACCCCGTCGAGCACCTCGTGCGCGAGCGTCACCTCGAGCTCGGAGGTGCTCGGCACGTCGCCGGACAGGTAGCGCTCGAGCGCCGCGTCGTCGCCGGAGACGATCTCCTCGGTCACCTCGTCGTGCAGGCGGTGCTCCTCGTCCGCGACGTCGTCGGGCATCGTCCCGGTGCGGTGCGTGCCGTCGCCGTCGTACTCGAACGCCTGGTCGGACAGGACGTCGGCGACGCCGTGCAGCTGCTCCTCCTCGCCGAGCGGCAGCTCGAGCACGACGAACCCGCTGCCGAACCGCGACCGCAGCTGCTCGAGCACGCGGTGGAAGTCGGCGCGCGGCTTGTCCTCCTTGGTCACGAAGACCATGCGCGGCACCCCCAGCGCCTCGCACCGCTCCCAGACGGCCTCCGTCCCGACCTCCACGCCGTCCACCGCGCTGACGAGGACGACGGCGAGGTCCGCGACCTGCAGCGCGGCGTCGACGGCTCCCGCGAAGTCGGCATACCCGGGGGTGTCGAGGAGGTTGACCTGGTACGTCACACCGTCGGACGCGGTCCAGGGAAAGGGGGCGACCGCCAGGGAGAGCGAGATCCCCCGCTTGACCTCCTCCGGCTCGGTGTCGCACACCGTGCTGCCGTCCTCGATGCGCCCCATCCGCGGGATCGTGCCCGCGCGGTGCAGGAGTGCCTCGACGAGCGTCGTCTTGCCGACACCGCTGTGGCCCACCAGGGCCACGTTGCGGATCCTCGGCGTCGCTGCCTGGTCCATGACGGATCTCCTTCGCTGGAGTGGCCCTTGGCGGCAGGTTAGTCACGGCGGCGCGGCGGACAACAGGACCACTGGCCCTCGACGGGGGTGTCCGCCCCGACCTGCGCCGAGCTTCACCCGCGAGCACGGGACGAGGCGCCCGGCGCCCGGACCTCGGGACCTCGGGACCCTGTCCCGCCGACCGCCCGACCGCTAACGTGGGAGCGCTCTCACCCCCGTGTCGCGGGGTCGTTGCCCGCCCCGCAGCCC
>NZ_CAMPHH010000321.1 GCF_946885855.1 uncultured Actinotalea sp.
CCGGCGCGGCCCGGCGCCGACGGCGGGCCACTCCGGGTCGTGTCAGGGCCCGGTCGTACCCTGACCGACATGAGCGAGACCGACGTCCGGGACCCCGAGACCGACCCGTCCGCCACGTGGGCGCTGGAGCCGGCGGAGGCCGCGCGGCTGCTGCGGGTGCTCGAGACCGGCGGCGCCGGTGGCACGCGCGTCGTGGCGACGCCGCTGACCGGCGCCCCGCTCGTCACCCTGCCGCTGTGCACCGAGGCCGACGTCGCCGCGGCCGTCCGCCGGGCGCGCGTCGTCCAGCGCGCGTGGGCCGCGCGGCCGCTCGCGGAGCGCACCGCGCTGCTGCACCGCGTGCACGACCTGGTGCTCGCCCGGCAGGGCGAGGTCCTCGACCTGGTCCAGCTCGAGTCCGGCAAGGCGCGGGCGTCCGCGTTCGAGGAGCTCGCCGACGTCGCGCTCGTCGCCAGCCACTACGCCCGCCGCGCCCGCGGGTACCTCGCGCCGCGGCGCGTGCGAGGGCTCGTGCCCGGGCTCACGGGGACGACGGTGCACCGCCGGCCGGTGGGCGTCGTCGGGGTCGTGGCGCCGTGGAACTACCCGCTGACGCTCGTGCTCGGGGACGCGCTGCCCGCCCTGGCGGCCGGGAACGCCGTCGTGGTCAAGCCCGACGTGCAGACCTCGCTCACGGCCCTGTGGTGCGTCGGGCTGCTGCGTGCGGCGGGTGCGCCGGAGGGGCTGTTCCAGGTGGTGACCGGGGACGGGCCGACCGTCGGCTCGGCGCTCGTCGACGCGGCGGACCACGTGCTCTTCACGGGGTCGACGTCGACCGGGCGACGCGTCGCCGAGCAGGCCGCGCGCCGCCTCGTCGGCACCTCGCTGGAGCTCGGCGGCAAGAACGCGCTCTACGTCGCGGACGACGCCGACGTGGAGGTGGCCGCGGAGGGTGCGGTGCGCGCCTGCTTCGCCAACACCGGGCAGCTCTGCGTGTCGGTCGAGCGGCTCGTCCTGCAGGAGAGGATCGCGGACGCGTTCCTCGCGGTCTTCCTGCCGCGGGTGCGCGCCCTGCGGCTGGGCGCGGCGCTGGACTACTCCGCCGACGTCGGCTCGCTCACCTCCGCCGCGCAGCTCGAGCGTGTCGAGCGGCACGTGCACGACGCCGTCGGCCGGGGTGGGGCCGTCCTCGCCGGAGGGGTGCACCGCACCGACGTCGGCCCCTGGTTCTACGAGCCGACCGTGCTCGACCGCGTCCCGGCAGACGCCCTCGTGCGCCAGGAGGAGACGTTTGGCCCGGTCGTCACCGTGGACCGCGTGCCCGACGACGACGCCGCGGTCGCCCTGGTCAACGACTCCGAGTACGGCCTCAACGCGAGCGTGTGGACGCGGGACGTCGCGCGCGGACGACGGCTCGCCGCCCGGATCGAGGCCGGGACGGTCAACGTCAACGAGGGCTACGCCGCGGCGTGGGGGTCGACGGCGGCGCCGATCGGCGGGGTGAAGGCGTCCGGGTCCGGCCGCCGGCACGGTGCGGAGGGGATCCACGCGACGACGTGGACGCAGACCGTCGCGGTGCAGCGAGGTGCGCACACGGGCCTGGGTCTCGGGCGCGTGTTCGCGTTGCCGGGGGAGCGCTGGACGTCGCTGTTCTCCCGGGCGCTGCGCGTGCGGCACCGCTCGCGCCTCTGAGCGGCTCTGAGTCGCCCGCGCGTCCGGCGCGCGCCCCGACCGTCCCGACGGTGTCGCGCCGGACCCTCCGTCCGGCGCCACGATGACCGGGTGTCAGCTCAGCGCGCGCCGGCGACGGTCCACCTGCTGGCGGGTCTGAACGGCGCCGGCAAGACGACGTACGCCCGTCGACTGGCCCGGACGGGTCCGGCAGTGCGGTTCACGCTCGACGAGTGGATGCTGCGGCTCTACGCGACGCCGTACGACGACCCCCGGTATCCCGAGCTGCGCGACACCTGCACCGACCTCGTCTGGGACGTCGCGCGGCAGGTCCTCGACACCGGGACGGACGTGGTCCTGGACTGGAACCAGTGGAGCCGGACGCGGCGCGCGTTCTGGCGGGACCGGGCCCTGTCCGCGGGGCACGAGCCGGTTCTGCACCACGTCCGGGTGCCGCTCGTGACGGCGATCGCACGCGTCGAGCAGCGTGCGCGGGACGGCGTGCCCGGTGCTCACGTCGTCCCCGCGGAGGACGTTCGGCACCTCGCCGGCCTCTTCGAGGAGCCCTCCGCCGACGAAGGCCTGGTCATCCGGACGGTCGACGCCACCACCACGGACCCGCGCTGAGGCCGGTCGACAGAGGTGCGGCCCGGCCCGGCCGGCCCTCGACCCGTGCGGTCAGCCGCCCTGGACGACCGCGAGGGCCTGCTGCGCGATCTCGAGCTCCTCGTTGGTCGGGATGACGAGGACGGCCACCTCGGCGTCGTCGGGGGAGACGACCGTCTCGGCCGTCTTGCGCCCCGCGTTGCGCTCGGGGTCGACGACGATGCCCAGGCGCTCCAGGCCGCTGAGGGACTCGAGCCGGACGACCTCGTCGTTCTCCCCGACGCCCGCGGTGAACGCGATCGCGTCGACCCGGCCGAGCTGGGCGTAGTACGCGCCGACGTAGTGCCGCAGGCGGTGGCAGTAGACCTCGAACGCGAGCGCGGCGTCCTCGTCGCCGGCCTCGATGGCGCGGTGCACGTCCCGCAGGTCGTTGGCGCCGGCCAGCCCCAGGAGGCCCGAGCGGCGGTTGAGCAGCGTGTCGATGTCGTCCGTGCTCATGCCCGCGACCCGCTGCAGGTGGAAGATCACCGCCGGGTCGATGTCCCCGGAGCGCGTCCCCATGACGAGGCCCTCGAGCGGTGTCAGGCCCATGGACGTCTCGACCGAGCAGCCGCCCTCGACCGCGGTGATCGAGGCGCCGTTGCCGAGGTGGGCGACGATGACGTTGACGTCGGCCGGGTCCTTGCCGAGCATCGCCGCGGCGCGCCGCGACACGTACGCGTGCGAGGTGCCGTGGAAGCCGTACCGGCGGATCCCGTAGGCGCGGGCGGTCTCCCGGTCGATCGCGTAGGTGTACGCCTCCGGCGGCAGCGTGTGGTGGAACGCCGTGTCGAAGATCGCCACGTGCGGCAGGTCCGGGAACGCCGTCCGGGCGGCGCGGATGCCCGCGAGGTTCGGAGGGTTGTGCAGCGGCGCGAGGGGGGAGAGGTCCTCGATGGCTGCCTCGACGTCGTCGTCGACGAGCGTGGGCCGGGTGAAGCGGTCCCCGCCCTGGACCACGCGGTGCCCGACGGCGGCGAGGTCCAGCTCCGCCAGGGACGGCCCGACCTCGTCGAAGAGGTCGAGGGCCGCGCGGACGCCGGCCGTGTGGTCGGCGATGACCTGGGTGCGCTCGGTCCGGCCGGACGGGCCGTCGTGCCGCAGGGCGCCCTCCGCCTCCCCGATCCGCTCGACGAGCCCGGAGGCGACGGCCTCGCCGGTCGAGGCGTCGACGACCTGGTACTTGATCGACGACGACCCGGAGTTGAGGACGAGGACGTGGTTCACCGGGCGGCTCCCTGGGTGTCGGCGGTCTCGCTGCTGGTCGGTGCGGTGCTGGTCGGTGCT
>NZ_CAMPHH010000322.1 GCF_946885855.1 uncultured Actinotalea sp.
GCCGACGGCGGCCCGGGCGGTGCCCGTGACCCCGGGCCGGCCGGGCGGGGCGTCCGCGCGCGTCCAGCGCTCCCGCCGCAGCCCGCCCCGCACGGCGTCCCGGGCGTCGGCGAGGAGCTCCCGCGGCGGACGGCCCGCCGAGGCGACGGCGCTGAGCACGAGGACGGCGAGCGCGACGACGAGCGCTAGGAGGACGGGGGTGACGACAGATCCCATGACCGCGAGTATCACCCGGACCGGCGACGGCGCCACCGCCGCCGGACCGCTCCGACCCCGATCACCACATGATCTCCACAGCCCTCGCGGCGGCTGATCGGGACGAGCCGTGACAACCCGGACGACCGGGGCGGCGTGACCGACCCGCGGCCTGCCGTCACGGACGGGCGTCCTCCCGCAGGCGCTGGCTGATGACGGTCGTCACGCCGTCACCGCGCATCGTCACGCCGTACAGCGCGTCCGCGATCTCCATGGTCCGCTTCTGGTGCGTCACCACGATGAGCTGGGAGTCCTCCTGCAGCTCGGTGAAGATGTCCAGGAGACGCCCGAGGTTCGCGTCGTCCAGGGCCGCCTCGACCTCGTCCATGACGTAGAACGGGCTCGGCCGCGCCTTGAAGATCGCCACGAGGAGCGCGACGGCCGTGAGCGACCGCTCCCCGCCGGACAGCAGCGAGAGCCGCTTGACCTTCTTGCCCGCGGGTCGCGCCTCGACCTCGATGCCGGTGGTCAGCATGTTGCCCGGCTCGGTGAGCACCAGCCGCCCCTCGCCTCCGGGGAACAGCCGCGTGAACACCCGCTCGAACTGGACCGCGGTGTCCCGGTAGGCCTCGGCGAACACCTGCTCGACGCGCTCGTCGATCTCCTTGACGATCTGGAGCAGGTCCGTGCGCGACTTCTTGAGGTCCGCCAGCTGCGTGGACAGGAACGTGTGCCGCTCCTCCAGCGCCGCGAACTCCTCCAGCGCCAGCGGGTTGACCCGGCCCAGCAGCGCCAGCGCGCGCTCCGCGGCCCGCAGCCGCTTCTCCTGCTCCGCGCGGACGAACGGCACCACGTCGGCCGGTCCGGCCCCGGCTCCCTCCGGCGCGGCGACGTCGTCGGCGCCGGAGGCGTGCTGCCCGGATCCGTCCCCCTCCCGCTCGCGGGCGGCCCGCAGCGCGTCGGCGCGCTCACCCCACACCGGCACGGGGACGTGCGGCCCGTACTCGTCGAGGAGCACCTGCGGGTCCAGGCCCAGGTCCTCCACCGCGCGGTTCTGCAGCTGCTCGATGCGCAGCCGCTGCTGGGCGCGTGCCACCTCGTCCCGGTGCGCCACGTCGGTGAGCTCGGCGAGCTCGGCCGCCCAGCGGTCCACCTCGGTCCGCACGGTCCGCACCTGGGCGTCCCGCTCGGCCTGTGCGGCCTCGACCGCTTCCCGCTCGCCGGTGGCCCGCCGCAGCGACTCCTCGAGGACCTGCAGGGCGTGCTCCGCCCCGACCCGCACGGCCTGGGCGCGGCGCGCCTGCTCCGCCCGCTGCCGCGCCCGCTCGGCGGCCCGCTCGCGGGCCTGACGCTCCGTCGCCGCCGCACGCTCGAGGGACTGGGCCCGCCCCGCCAGCGCCCGGGCCCGCTCCTCGGAGGTGCGCAGGGTCAGGCGCGCCTCGGTCTCCCGGGACCGGGCGGACGACGCCTCGCCGGCGGTGCGCTCGCGCTCGGCGGCGGCCTGGTCGATCGCGTCGTCCGACTCCTCCGGGTCCTGCTCGGCGCGGTCGAGCCGCTCCGCGAGCTCCGCGAGCTCGGCCTGGTCGGCCGAGAGCCGCTCGCCTGCCGCGGCCAGGGACCGCTGCGCGCGCTCGACCTCCGCGCGCGCCGACCGGGCCACCGCGCCCAGGTGCCCGAGCTGCTCCGCGACCGCCGCGAGCGCCGCGTCGGACTCGTGCAGGCGCTCCAGCGTCGCGTCGTGGTGCGCGCGGGCCGCGGCCTCCGTCCCGCGCGCCGCCGCGAGCTCGAAGCGGCTCCGCTCCCCCCGCGCGACGGCCTCCGCGAGGCGGTCGCGGGCGTCGTCGAGCGCGGCCTGCAGCTCCAGCGCCGACGGCGCGCTCGCGGAGCCGCCGGAGGCCTGCGCGGCACCCAGCAGGTCGCCCGCCCGGGTGACCGCCGTGAGGTCGGGGTGCTGCGCGACGAGGGCGCGGGCGTGCGCCAGGTCCTCGACGACGACCACGTCGGCGAGCAGGGCACGGGCCGCGTCGGCGAGCACCGGGGCCACCTGGACGAGGTCGAGCGCCGGCACCGCCCCGTCGGGCAGCTCGCGCCCGGCAGGAGCGGTCGTGGACGCCGGGGGCGCACTCGCACCGGCACCGGTCGCACCGCCCACGACGAGCGTGGCGCGCCCGGCGTCGTCGGCCCGGAGCCGGCGCAGGGCGTCGACGGCCACCTCGACCGACTCGACGGCCACGGCGTCCGCCGCCGCGCCGAGGGCCGCGGCGAGGGCGTCCTCGTAGCCGGGCTGCACGCCGACGAGCGCAGCGACCGACCCGAGGAGGCCCGGCAGGTCGTCCGCCGCGAGCAGCGCACCGGCCCCGTCCTTGCGCACGAGGCTCATCTCGAGGGCCTCGACCCGGGCGGACCACGTCGCCCGGTCCTTGTCTGCCTCCTGCTCGGCGTCCCGGAGCCGGGCGAGCTCCGCGGTCGCCGCCTCGAGCGCCTCGACCGCCGCCTCGTGCTCGGCGTCCAGGCCCTCCTCGCCCTCCTCCGCCCCGGCGACCCGCGACTCGAGGGCCGTGAACTCGACCGTCGCCTCGTGCCCGCGCCGTTCCGCCTCCGCGACGGCCTCCCGCAGCCGCCCGATCTCGGCCTCCGTCGCCTCGACCCGGCTGCGCTTCGCCGCGACCTGACCGGCGAGCCGGGCGAGCCCCTCGCGGCGGTCTGCGACGGCCCGCTGCAGGGCGGCCAGCTGCCGCTCGGCCGCGCGCGCGGCTTCTTCCTGCTCCTGGCGCTGGGCGGCGGCGGCCTCCACCGCGGTCCGCGCGAGCTCGACCTCGCTCGCGAGCTCCGCCTCGGCCGCGCGCGCCCGCGCGGCCTGCGCCTCGAGGTCCTCGGGGTCCCGCCCGCCACCCTGCTCCGGCTCGGCCGAGCCGAGCAGCCGCAGCCGCTCGCCGGCGAGCGTCGAGACACCCCGCAGGCGCTCGCGCAGCGAGGACAGCCGGTACCAGACCTCGCTCGCCTCGGACAGGGCCGGCGCGGCCGCGGCCGCCTCGGCCTCGAGCTGGGCGAGCCGGTGCCGGGCCGCCTGGAGCGCCGTCTCGACCTCGGACCGCCGGGCCCGGACCGCGGTCTCGTCGGCGATCTCCTGCTCGAGCGTCGCGGTGAGCTGCGCCAGGTCGTCGGCGAGGAGCCGTGCCCGCGCGTCGCGCAGGTCCGCCTGGACGGACTGCGCCCGCCGGGCGACCTCGGCCTGCTTGCCGAGCGGCCCCAGCTGGCGACGGATCTCACTGGTGAGGTCCGTGAGCCGCGTGAGGTTCGCCTGCATCGCGTCGAGCTTGCGGAGCGCCTTCTCCTTGCGCTTGCGGTGCTTGAGGACGCCCGCG
>NZ_CAMPHH010000323.1 GCF_946885855.1 uncultured Actinotalea sp.
CCGCCCCGGCCGCGACGGCGACCGGTCGGACCCCGGACGGGGCTTCCGGCGCCACCGGCGGCCTCGTCGACCTCGACGGCCGCCGCTTCTACCGCATCCAGGACGTCGACCGGATGCCCCCGTTCTTCATGACACTCGTCGGGGCGAGCGACCTGTGGGTCTTCCTCGCCAGCACCGGCGGCGTCACGGCCGGCCGGGTCGAGGCCGAGCGCGCGCTGTTCCCGTACACGACGGAGGACAAGGTCACCGACTCCGCCCGGTCCACCGGTGGTCTGACGGTGCTGCGCGTGGCGACCGACGACGGCGTCGTCGTCGTCTGGGAGCCCTTCGCGCCGCTGCGGCCCGGTGACGCGCCGGTCGAGCGCAGCCTGGCCAAGGACGTCCTCGGCACGACCCTCGTCATGGAGGAGGTGCGCCCCGACCTGGGCCTGCGCTACCGGGCGACGTGGCGGACCAGCGCCCGCTACGGCGTCGTCCGCGAGGGCGCGCTCGCCGTGACCGACGACGTGACCGACGACGTGACCGACGACGTGGCCGGGGACGCGACCCGCGAGGTCGAGGTCCTGGACGGCTTCCACAACCTCCTGCCCGCCGGCGCGACCGTCCAGGTGCAGAACGAGCTGAGCAGCCTGCTCGACGCGTACAAGCGCACCGAGGTGGACCCCGCGACGGGCCTGGGCCTGCTCTACCTCAACTCCGCCCTGACGGACCTGGCCGAGCCGAGCGAGTCGCTGCACGCGAACGTCGCGTGGCAGGTCGGTCTCGACGACGTCGACCACCTCCTCTCGGACCGCCAGGTCACGAGGTTCGCGTTCGGCGACCCGGTCGTGCCCGAGTCCGAGGTGCGCGGCGAGCGCGGCGCCTACCTCGTGCGCAGCCGCGTCGTCGTGGCGCCCGGGCAGGAGCGGCGCTGGTCCGTCGTGGCCGACGTCGACCTGGACGCGGCCGCCGTCGTCGACCTCCAGGCCGACCTGGCCGCCGACGGCGTCGCGGCCCGCCTCGCGGACGACGTCGCCGCGACCCGCGACGAGCTCGAGCGCCTCGTCGGGACGGCCGACGGCGCCCAGCTCAGCGGCGACGAGCTGGCCGCCGCCCACCACGCCGCCAACGTCCTGTTCAACATCATGCGCGGCGGCGTCCCGGTCGACGGCTACACGGTCGAGGCGGCGGACGTGCGGCGGTTCGTCGCCCAGCGCAGCCCGCGGGTGGCGGCGAGGCGCGCCGACGTCCTCGACGCCCTCCCGGAGCGCCTCGGCATCGGTGACCTGCTGGCCCGGGCCGCGGCGAGCGGCGACGCGGACCTGCGCCGCCTGGCCGCGGAGTACCTGCCGCTGACGTTCAGCCGTCGCCACGGCGACCCGAGCCGGCCGTGGAACAAGTTCCGCATCGCGCTGACGGACGCCGACGGCAGCACCCGCGTGGACTACCAGGGCAACTGGCGGGACATCTTCCAGAACTGGGAGGCGCTGGCCTGGTCCTTCCCGGAGTACGTCGAGTCGATGACGACGATCTTCCTCGACGCGACGACCGCCGACGGCTACAACCCCTACCGGATCTCCCGCAGCGGGATCGACTGGGAGGTGCCGGAGCCGGAGAACCCGTGGGCGAACATCGGGTACTGGAGCGACCACCAGATCGTCTACCTGTGCAAGCTCATCGAGACGTCGCTGCGGTTCCACCCGGAGCGGCTGCCGGCGCTCGTCGACGACGCGCTCTTCACGCACGCCGACGTCCCGTACCGGCTCGCGTCCTACCGGCGGACCGTCGCGGACCCGTCCTCGACGATCACCTTCGACGAGGAGGCGCACGCCGCCGTCGAGCGGCGCGTGGCCACGGAGGGCGCGGACGGCCGGCTCGTGCACGGGGCCGACGGCGACCTGGTGCGCGTCACGCTCGCGGAGAAGCTGCTGCTGCTCGTCCTGGCCAAGCTCGTCAACCTCGTCCCCGAGGGCGGCATCTGGATGAACACCCAGCGCCCCGAGTGGAACGACGCCAACAACGCGCTCGTGGGCCGGGGCCTGTCCGTCGTGACGCTGGCCTACGTCCGGCGCTACCTCGACGTCGTCGAGGGCCTGCTGGACCGGGACGTCACCGTCACCACCGAGCTCGCGGACCTGTTCCGGGACGTCACCGCGACGCTGAGCCGGCACGTCGGCGCGACCGTCGAGGGCTTCACGGACGGGCTGCGCCGGACGGTCATGGACGAGCTCGGCGCCGCGGGGACGGCCTACCGGTCGCAGGTCTACGGCGGGTTCGACGGGCACCGCGTCACGCTCGAGCGCGGCCAGGTGCGGGAGCTGCTCGACGTCGCGCGCCGCTACGTCGACTCGGGCCTGCGGGCCAACCGCCGCGAGGACGGGCTGTTCCACTCCTACAACGTCCTGAACCTCGGCCCGGAGCGCGCCGGGATCCGGCGCCTGCAGGTCATGCTCGAGGGCCAGGTCGCGGTCCTGTCCTCCGGCCTGCTCGACCCGGCCGAGGCGCGGGACGTGCTCGTGGCACTGCGCACCTCCGCGCTGTACCGCGCGGACCAGCACAGCTACCTGCTCTACCCGGACCGCGAGCTGCCCGGCTTCCTCGAGAAGAACCGCGTGCCCGCGGGCCGGGCGGCGACGACCCCGCTGTTCGCGGCGCTCGTGGCCGCCGGGGACCGCTCCGTCGTCCTGCGCGACCGCCACGGGGACTTCCGGTTCGCGCCGTCGGTCCGCAACGAGCGCGACGTGCGCGCAGGGCTGGAGGCCGCGGTGTCGTCGGGCGCGGTGGACGCGGGGCTCGTCGAGCGGGAGCGGGACGCGCTGCTGGCGGTCTTCGAGGAGGTCTTCCACCACGCGGAGTTCACCGGCCGGTCCGGCTCGTTCTTCGCGTTCGAGGGCCTGGGGAGCATCTACTGGCACATGGTGTCCAAGCTGCTGCTCGCGGTGCAGGAGCACCACGAGCACGCGGTCGCGACGGGCGCGCCGGACGACGTCGTCGCCGACCTCGCCGCCGCGTACGAGGACGTCCGCCAGGGGCTCGGGTACTGCAAGAGCCCCGGGCAGTACGGGGCGTTCCCCCTCGACCCGTACTCGCACACGCCCGGCGGGCGCGGCGCTCGGCAGCCCGGGATGACCGGCCAGGTCAAGGAGGAGGTGCTGACGCGCCTCGGCGAGCTCGGCCTGCGGGTGGAGGCCGGACGCGTCGTCGTCCGGCCGAGCCTCCTGCGAGCGGGGGAGTGGACCGCCGCGCCGACGACGTTCCGGTACCACGACGTGCACGGCACGCCGCAGCGGGAGGAGCTCCCCGCCGGGTCGCTCGCGTTCACGTTCTGCCAGGTGCCGGTGGTGTACCGGCACGACGGCGGCGTGGGGTCCCGTGACGGCGCCGCCGCCGTCGGCGTCGCCCGGGTGGCCCGCGTCGAGGTCACGCTCGCGGACGGCCGGACCGTCGAGGCGGCCGACGGCGTCCTGCCGGCGGACCTCAGCGCCGCGGTGTTCGCGCGGACCGGCGAGGTGGCACGCCTCACGGCCCACCTGTCCTGAGCCGGACGGTCGCTCCCCGACGCACGCAGGGGGTGCGTGGG
>NZ_CAMPHH010000324.1 GCF_946885855.1 uncultured Actinotalea sp.
GGTCCCAGCACACGCCGCCGCGACGCGGGCCACCAGGGCACGAAGGTCCTGCGTCGCCGTGCTCCGACGGTGGGCGGCCGGTCAGGCCGCGGCGCTCCCGTGGGCCGCGAGGATCTGCCGCACCCGGCCGCCGCTCAGGGTCTCCTCCGCGAGCAGCGCCTCCGCGAGCGCGTCCAGGGTCGAGGCGTGCCGCGCGACGAGGAGGGTCGCCTCCTCGTGCGCCTCCCGCAGCAGCCGATCCACCTCCGCGTGGGCGCGCGCCGCGACGGCGCCGCCGACCCGCAGGGTCTCGTCGTCGAGCTGGGCGTAGCCGAAGCCCGTCATGCCGTACTTGGTGACCATGGAGGTCGCCAGGCCCGTCGCGTGCTGGAGGTCGCCCATCGCGCCCTGGGTGTACTCGCCGTCCATGAGGCGCTCCTCCGCCGCGCGCCCGGCCATGGCCACGACGAGCTGGGCGAGCGCCTTGCGCCGCGGCAGGAAGACGTCGTCGTTGCCGCTCATCCAGGTCACGCCCCCGGCCGGGCCGCGGGGCACGATCGTCACGGAGACGGGGTCGTCGGCGTCGGGCAGGAGGGCCGCCGCGAGCGTGTGGCCGGCCTCGTGCCAGGCGGTGACCCGCCGGTCGAAGTCGGTGACCAGGGCGGACGTGCGGGCCCGGCCCATCGCGACGGTCGCCACCGCCGCCTGGAAGCAGTCGTCGACGACGACGGCGAGCCCGCGCCGCGCCGCCTCCAGGCACGCCTCGTTGACCACCTGGGCGAGGTCGGCGCCGGACATCCCGGGCGTCTGCCGGGCGAGCCCCACGAGGTCGACGTCCGGCGAGACCGGGCGGTGTCGCGTGTGCACCTCGAGGATGAGCGTCCGGCCCCGCCGGTCCGGGTTGGGCACCTGGACCTGCCGGTCGAGCCGGCCCGGCCGGGTGAGCGCCGGGTCCAGGATGTCCGCGCGGTTCGTCGCCGCGAGCACGACGACGCCGGACCCCGCGAAGCCGTCCATCTCGTTGAGCAAGGAGATCAGGGTGTTCTCCCGCTCGCCGTCGGAGCCGTTCGCGCCCGCGCCGCCCCGGGCGCGCCCGACGGCGTCGATCTCGTCGATGAACACGATGGCGCGGTCGGCCTTGCGGGCCTCCGCGAAGAGGTCTCGCACCCGCCGCGCCCCGACGCCGACGTACGTCTCGACGAAGTCCGAGCCGGCGAGCGCGAAGAACGGCACCCCCGCCTCCCCCGCCACGGCGCGGGCCAGCAGGGTCTTGCCTGTCCCCGGCGGACCGACGAGCAGCGCGCCTCGCGGCCGGCGCGCGCCCACGGCCTCGAACCGCTCGGGCTCGCGCAGGAACTGGACCATCTCACGCAGCTGGTCGACCGCCTCGTCGGCCCCCGCGACGTCGGCGAAGGTCGCGGACGGCACCTCGCCGGACTCGAGCGCCTTCTTCTTGGCGCCGCCGCCGAGCATCCCCGTCGGACCGGCCTTGCGCACGACCCAGACGACGACCGCCAGGAGCACGAGCAGCGGGACCATCGTGCGGGTCAGCTCACCGGCGAGACCCGGAGCGCCCGACGTCGCCTCGAGCGGCACGTCGGCGGCCACGAGCGCGTCGGTCACCTCGTCCGCGTAGGCCGCGGGGTACCGGGTCTGCACGGTCGCGCCGTCGGCCAGCTCCAGCGTCACCGTCGCGGCGCGGTCCCGCACGGTCGCGCCGACGACGTCGCCCGCGGCGATGGTGTCGAGGGCGTCGGTGAGGGTCACGGTCGGGACGGGCGCGCGGTCGATGAGCACGCCCGTCGTCACCGCACCCGCGATGCCCACGGCCGTGACGATCGCGGCCACGAGGACCTGGCGACGCGTGGGCCGCGGGCCGAAGCGGCCGCGCCGCGTCCCCGGCGCCGCCGATGTGCCGAGGGGGCGTCGCGCGTCAGTGACGGGCCCGGCTGCGTGCAGCGCGCCGGAGGCCGCGGCATCGCCCTCGGGTGCGCCGGTGCCCGTCGGCAGGGTGGCGCCGTCGCGGGTGGACGACACGGCCTCGGACGGTCCGGGTGAGGCGGCCGGCACCGGCGGCGCCGTGGTCGCCTCCGACCGCAGCGGAGGGGCCGCCGTCGGGGACGGCGGGAGGGCGGGGACCACGGCATGCCCCGGGAGCTCGTGAGGCGTCACCTTCGCAGTATCGGCGCGCGAGCGGGGCGTCCTGAGGTGCCGGAGCGAGGGCATCGTCGGCGTGCTGTGAAGGTGCGGTGAAGACGATCACCCGCGTGGGCGGTTGGTCCCGGCGCCGGGCGCTCCGCCCGCGGACCCGAGGGGGTGGTGCACCTCACACCCGGGACCTCCGTCCTGGCGATGCGCGACCGGCCGGTCGTGCCGCACACTCGAGGGATCACCAGTCGTCCGATGAATGGAGGGGTGAGCAGTGTCGAACGAGTCGACCCAGCAGGGCGCCGAGCAGGACCAGGCCGTGTACACCTCGGTGAGCAACCCGCGCCGCGTGCGGCTCTGACGTCGTCGTCGAGCGCACCGGCCTGCGAGCCCCCGTCCGCCCGGACGGGGGCTCGTGTGCTCCCGGCTCAGCCGGCGCCCCTCACCACGTCGCCGTGGTGGACCCCGGGGATGCGGCAGTCGAGCACGGGGTAGGAGGCGAACTCCGCACGCAGCCCCGGGCCGTCCGCGAGCGCCTGCCCCGCCTGGGCGAGCACGTACACGCACCGAGCCGTGCGGACGAGGGCGAGGACCCGGTCCTGCACCCACCGGTCCGTGCCCAGCGCCCCGCGGAACGTGTCGATGACGAGGTGGTCGCAGTCCGCGACGGTGTTGAGCTCGTCCCGCAGCGCCCGGGTCGGCACGACGTGGAGGCCGCTGGTCATCGCGCCGGCGGCGTGCGCCAGGACGAGGCTGCGCGAGTCCCCGACCCAGCCGAACCGCTCCGTGCCGCAGCCCTCGGCGTGGAGGACCATCGCCGCGCCGACGCTGGCGGCCGCGAAGGACTCGGGCGCCGCGGCGCGCACCACGGCCCGGCGCAGGGGCGGGAGCTGTGCGAGGAGGTCCGGGGTGGCCTGCTGCGTGGACCAGTAGCGTCGCAGTCCCGCGACGACCTTCTCCTGGTGTGGCCCTGCCATGGCCGGCACCTCCCCCGGCAGCCCCCGCTGCGTCGGGACGGGTGACCCGGACGGCCACCCTGCCTGGCACCACGGTACGGCGTGCGGGTGTGGCGCGCACCACATCAGGTGGTTCCGGCCGGTCCTGCCTCCCCGGGCGTTCCCGCCCTCCGGGCGTGGCGCCACCGCCGTGTCGGTGGTCGCGCCTACGGTCGTGGACATGACGACCCACATCTGCGTCTGGTTCGAGGACGGCGGTCCGCACGGCTTCGGCGAGCTCGTCTGCATGTGCGGCGAGCGGGCGGTCGTCGTGCTGGAGGACGACGGGTCCGAGGTGCTCGTCGTGGTCGAGAGCTCGCCCGCCTCGGTGCGCGGCGCGGCGGAGCTGGCCATCTCGGCCTGACCGCCCCGGAGGGGGTGGTCCGCCCACCCCGATGGGTCGCGCCCGCGGGGTCGTCCAGCTTGGGGGG
>NZ_CAMPHH010000325.1 GCF_946885855.1 uncultured Actinotalea sp.
AGGTGGAGGGTCCCCGCGACGCCGAGCAGGGCCGCCAGACCGGCGGCCCTGCTCGTCGCGGGGTGTGGGGTGCGGGGCATCACGCCACGGTAGCCGTGCCCGCCGGACCCTCCGACCCCGCCCGAGCCTACGACCCGGGCGACCCCGCAGGGCCCGCCGGCTCCGCACCGGTGCCGTGCCGCGCCGCCGCCGGCTCGACGAGGTACTGGGAGTACGCGCACAGGGTCAGGAACGTCGGGAAGTCCTCCCCCAGCGCGACCTGGCGCAGGACGTCGGCGGCGTCGTCGTACCGGTCGCCCTCGTGGCGCTGGAGCCGCGCGAGGACGTCACCGAGCACCCACTCCACGTACGGCCGCGTGACGCGCGTCCCGTCGGCGGTGAGGACCTCGTGGTGGATCCACTGCCACAGCTGCGAGCGGGAGATCTCCGCCGTGGCCGCGTCCTCCATGAGGTGGTCGATCGCCGCCGCCCCCGTGCCCCGCAGCCACGACTCCAGGTAGCGCAGCGCCACCGAGACGTTGCTGCGCACGCCCGCGCTGGTCACCTCTCCCGACGCCGACCCGACGTCGATCAGCTCCCGGGCACCGACGACGACGTCGTCCCGCAGCCGGTGGAGCTGGTGCGGCCGCACCCCGAGCACCTCGTCGAAGACCTCCCGGGCCACGGGCACCAGGTCGGGGTGGGCCACCCAGGTGCCGTCGTAGCCGGCGGTCGCCTCGCGCTCCTTGTCCGCGCGGACCTGGGCGAGCGCCCGCGCGGTGACCTCGGGGTCGCGCCGGTCCGGGATGAAGGCCGACATGCCCCCGATCGCGTGCGCGCCGCGGCGGTGGCACGTGGCCACGAGCAGCTCGGTGTACGCCCGCATGAACGGCACCGTCATCGTCAGGCGCGACCGGTCCGGCAGCACGTAGCGCCGCCCGCGGGACCGGAACGTCTTGATGACGCTGAACAGGTAGTCCCAGCGGCCCGCGTTCAGGCCTGCGCAGTGGTCGCGCAGCTCGTAGAGGATCTCCTCCATCTCGAACGCCGCGGACAGCGTCTCGATGAGCACGGTCGCGCGGATCGTGCCCTGCGGCAGGCCGAGCAGGTCCTGGGCAAGGACGAAGACGTCGTTCCACAGGCGCGCCTCGAGGTGGCTCTCCAGCTTGGGCAGGTACAGGTACGGGCCGCGCCCGGCATCGACGAGCAGGCGGGCGTTGTGGAACAGGTACAGCCCCGCGTCGACCAGGCTCGCGCTCGCGGCCACCTCCTGCCCGGACCGGTCGGTGAACGCCAGGTGCTTCTCCGCCAGGTGCCAGCCCCGCGGGCGCATGACCACGGTGGGCGTCCGCGGCCCGACGCGGTACTCCTTGCCCTCGGGCGACGTGAAGTCGAGCTGCCCCCGGAACGCGTCGAGGAGGCTGTGCTGGCCGCCGACGACGTTGCGCCACGTCGGGGAGGTCGCGTCCTCCAGGTCCGCGAGCCACACCTGCGCGCCGGAGTTCAGCGCGTTGACCGTCATCTTCCGGTCGGTCGGTCCCGTGATCTCGACCCGGCGGTCCTCCAGCCCCGGACCGGCCCCGGCGACGCGCCACGTGCGGTCGGCGCGGATCGCCGCGGTCTCGGGGAGGAAGTCGGGGTCCGCGCCGTCGGCGAAGCGCTGCCGTCGCTCCTGGCGCACGGCGAGCAGCTCGTTGCGCCGGCCGAGGAAGCGGGTGTGCAGCGCCGCGACGAACGCCAGCGCGTCCTGGGTGAGGACCTGCGTCGAGCCGGGGACCTCGGGCCCGAGGACCCGCAGGGTTCCGGCATGCGGGCGCGGGCGACGGATCGCGGGCGCCGGGGTGCTCGGCGAGCCGGGGGTCGTGGTGCGGGGGAAGGTCGTCGTCGTCGTCATCGGTGCTGCCCTCCGGTGAACTGGGCCGTCTCGGTCGAGCCGGCCATGGCCGTCGTCGTGCTGCGGGGGTCGATCGTGGTGGCGACCCGGTCGAAGTACCCGGTGCCGACCTCGCGCTGGTGGCGCGTGGCGGTGTAGCCGATGGCCTCGTCGGCGAACTCGGCCTCCTGGAGCTCGACGTAGGCGCTCATGCCGCGCGCGGCGTAGTCGCGGGCGAGCGTGAACATCGAGTGGTTGAGCGCGTGGAACCCGGCGAGGGTGATGAACTGGAACCGGTAGCCGTAGGCGGCGAGCTCGCGCTGGAAGCGGGCGATCGTCGCGTCGTCGAGGTGCGCGCGCCAGTTGAACGACGGCGAGCAGTTGTAGGCGAGGAGCTTGCCGGGGAAGCGGTCGTGGATGCGCTCGGCGAACTCGCGGGCGAGGGCGAGGTCGGGCTCGCCGGTCTCCACCCAGAGCATGTCCGCGTACTCGGCGTACGCCAGGCCGCGGGCGACGACGGCGTCCAGGCCCGGCCGGACCCGGTGGTACCCCTCCGCCGTCCGCTCGCCCGTGAGGAACGGGTGGTCGCGCTCGTCGACGTCGGAGGTGAGGAGGTCCGCCGCCAGCGCGTCCGTCCGGGCGATGACCACGGTGGGGACGTCGGCGACGTCGGCGGCCAGGCGCGCGGCGCTGAGGGTGCGCACGTGCTGGGAGGTGGGGACGAGGACCTTCCCGCCGAGGTGCCCGCACTTCTTCTCCGCCGCGAGCTGGTCCTCCCAGTGCACGCCCGCGGCGCCGGCCGCGATCATGCCCCGCATGAGCTCGTAGGCGTTGAGCGGCCCTCCGAAGCCCGCCTCGGCGTCGGCGACGATCGGCGCCAGCCACTCCCGCTGCGGACCGCCGTGCTCGGCGGTCTCGATCTGGTCCGCGCGCAGGAGCGCGTTGTTGATCCGGCGCACGACGGCCGGGACCGAGTCCGCCGGGTAGAGGCTCTGGTCCGGGTAGGTCTGGCCGGAGAGGTTCGCGTCGGCCGCGACCTGCCAGCCGGACAGGTAGATCGCCTCGAGGCCGGCCCGCACCTGCTGGACGGCCTGGTTGCCGGTCAGCGCACCGAGGGCCGCGACGAGGTCGCGCGAGTGCAGCAGCTCCCAGAGCCGCTCCGCCCCGCGCCGGGCGAGCGTGTGCTCCTCGCCGACCGAGCCGCGCAGCGCGACGACGTCCTCGGCCGCCCAGTCCCGGCGGACGCCGGACCAGCGCGGGTCGGTCGCCCAGCTGCGGGCGAGCGCGGCGGCGTCCTGGCGGTGCTCGCCGGCGCGCGGCCCGGTGCGCGCCGGCGCCGCCCCCTGCGCGGCGCCCGCGGGGGCGGTCGTGCTGGTCGTCGTCGTGCCCGCCGTCGTTCCGGTGGTCGTCGTGTCGGTCGCGGTCGTCATGGCCATCTCCTCGATGTCGAGCGGTCGCCTCCTCGGCTGTGCTCACCACCGTGGGGCAAGGTCAAGGGGTCTTGGCCGCTCGTCGTCGCAGAAGATCGGCCGTTCTTCTACTCGGGAGAACCTCCCGATGCGCGGTGCGCCGTGCCACGGTGAGGCATGGCTCCCGCACCACGGACCTCCGCCCACCCCGCGCCCCACCGTGCACGCGTGATCCCCCGCCGCCGTGGCGCTGTGGCTTGCGGTGGCTTAACGTCTA
>NZ_CAMPHH010000326.1 GCF_946885855.1 uncultured Actinotalea sp.
GCCCCGGTCGGGCGGGGACGGAGCGCGTCGGGACCGTCCCGACCAGGAGCGCGCGAACCGGGACCGGTCCGGCCGGCAGCGCGGTCCCGCCCGGACCTCCGGGCGTCCGGCGCCCCGGACCGCGCAGGCACCGTCGCAGCGCCGCCGGGCCGGCGACCCCGCGCGGACGGCGGCGTTCGACGTCCTGCGTCAGGTCGCCGACTCCGACGCCTACGCGAACCTCGTCCTGCCACCCCTCCTGCGGGAGCGGCGGATCAGCGGGCGCGACGCCGCCTTCGCCACCGAGCTCGCCTACGGGACGCTGCGCCTGCGTGGCCGGCACGACGCCGTCATCGCGCTCGCCGCGAGCCGGCCGGTCGAGAAGATCGACCCGCCCGTGCTGGACCTCCTGCGCCTGGGCGTGCACCAGCTGCTGGCGATGCGGGTGCCCGCGCACGCCGCGGTCTCGGAGACCGTCGCGCTGACGCGCTCCGCCGTCGGCACCGGGGCGTCCCAGTTCGTCAACGCGGTCCTGCGGAAGGTCGCCGCGGACCCCGGCGACGTCTGGCTCGCCCGGGTCGCCGAGGCAGCACCCGACGACGTCGCCCGGCTCGCCGCGGTGCACAGCCACCCGGCGTGGGTGGTCCGGGCGCTGCGGCAGGCGCTGGCCACCGACGGCCACGAGGCCGCGGAGCTCGACGAGCTCCTCGCGGCCGACAACGCGGCGCCGGCCGTCACCCTCGTGGTCCGACCGGGGCTGGCGGAGCGGGACGACGTCGTCGCGGCCTCGCCCGAGGCGCGAGCGGGCCGCTGGGCACCGACCGCCGTCGTGCTGCCGGGCGGGGACCCGGCGGACGTCCCGGGCGTGCGCGAGGGGCGGGTCGGCGTCCAGGACGAGGGCAGCCAGCTCGTCGCGCTCGCCCTGGCGGCGGCCGAGCCGGTCCGCGAGGGCGAGCGGTGGCTCGACCTCTGCGCCGGACCCGGCGGCAAGTCGGCGCTGCTCGGGGCCCTCGCGGCGCAGCACGCGGGGCACCTCGTCGCGGTGGAGGTGCAGCCGCACCGCGCGGAGCTCGTCCGGCGGTCGACCGGCGCGCTGCCCGCGGGGACGGTCGAGGTGCGGGCCGGCGACGGGCGGGCCGTCGGCGCCCAGGAGCCGGGGGTGTACGACCGCGTGCTGGTCGACGCGCCGTGCACCGGCCTCGGCGCGTTGCGGCGGCGACCGGAGGCCCGCTGGCGCCGGAGCGTGGCGGACCTGCCCGGCCTCGGGCAGCTCCAGCGTGAGCTGCTCACCTCGGCGCTCGACGCCGTCCGCCCCGGCGGACTGGTCGCCTACGTCACCTGCTCTCCGCACGTCGCCGAGACCCGGCTGGTCGTCGAGGACGTGCTGCGCGGGCGTGACGACGTCGAGCTGCTCGACGCGCGGGACGCCGTCCGTGCCGTGGCGGCGGACGTCCCGCTGGGGGAGGGGCCGACGGTCCAGCTGTGGCCGCACGTGCACGGCACCGACGCGATGCACCTCGCCCTGCTGCGCCGCCGGGCCTGACCGGCCCGACCGGCCCGACCGGTCTGTTCCGGTACGGCCCCCGGAGCGGGCCGCCCCGGACCTCTACGCTCGACGCATGCCGTGGGTGGGGGCGACGCAGCCGGTGCCGCACCGGCCGTGCCGCGTTCTCGTCGCCGGCACCTCCGGGGCCGGGAAGACGACGCTGGCCCGCCGGATCGCCACGGTGATCGGCGCCCCGCACGTCGAGCTGGACGCGCTCTTCCACGGCCCGGGCTGGGTGCCGCGCCCGTCCTTCCTCGAGGACGTCCGCCGCTTCAGCGCCGCGCCGCGGTGGGTGACGGAGTGGCAGTACGCGGCCGCGCGGCCGGTCCTGGCCGAGCGGGCCGACCTCGTCGTCTGGCTCGACCTGCCGCGCGCCGTCGTCATGCGCCAGGTCGTCGGCCGCTCGGTCGTGCGCAGCGTGCGCCGCGAGGTCCTCTGGAACGGCAACGTGGAACCTCCGCTGCGCTCCGTGCTCACGGATCGCGACCACGTCGTGCGCTGGGCCTGGTCGAGGCACGGCCGCACGGCCCGGCACGTCACGGCGGCGCTGGAGGAACGGCCCGGGCTCGCCGTCGTCCGGCTGCGGCGCCACCGGGAGGCGCGGGCCTGGCTCGACGGGCCGCTGCGCGCGGCGGTCGCCCGGGGCGACGCCGCGTAGCCCCCCGGGCCGCGGCGCGCGGCCACGTCGGTCGCGCTAGGTCGAGGGTGGACGCGCGCGGTGGCCACGCTCGCCCTGATCGGCCGCGCGGCCGGACGCGCACGACGCGGCGCGGCCCGAGCCGCCAGACTGGGCCCCATGGACGTCGCGATCGCACCGAGCATCCTCTCCGCCGACTTCACGAACCTCGAGGCCGAGCTGCACCGCATCGCGGACGCGGACTTCGCGCACGTGGACGTCATGGACAACCACTTCGTGCCGAACCTCACCCTCGGCCTGCCCGTGGTGGAGCGGATCGTCCAGGTCTCCCCGGTCCCCGTCGACGTCCACCTCATGATCGACGACCCGGACCGCTGGGCCCCGGCGTACGCCGAGGCCGGTGCGGCATCGGTGACCTTCCACGCCGAGGCCGCGCGGGCACCGGTCCGGCTCGCGCGCGAGCTGCGCCGCCTCGGGGCGCGGGCAGCCGTCGCACTGCGGCCGGCCACGCCCGTCGAGCCCTACCTGGACCTGCTCGCCGAGGTCGACATGGTCCTCGTCATGACGGTGGAACCCGGATTCGGCGGCCAGTCGTTCATCGAGGGCACCCTGCCGAAGATCCGCCGGGCGCGGGCCGCGATCGACGCCTCGGGCCTGGACGTGTGGGTGCAGGTCGACGGCGGCGTCTCGGCCGAGACCATCGAGCGCGCGGCGGAGGCCGGGGCGAACGTCTTCGTCGCCGGGTCCGCGGTCTACGGCAGCGACGACGCCGCCGGACGCATCGCGGAGCTGCGCGCCCGCGCGCTGGGCCACCACCGACACTGAGCTGCCCGGCACGGGCGTCCGCCGTCGGCGGACACGACCTCGCCCTGCGACGTCCCGTGGCAGACTGTCCGTGAACACGTACGTGCTCCGGGGTCGGTGCAATTCCGAACCGGCGGTGACAGTCCGCGACCCGGCCCGTGCCGTCGCCCTCGGGCGGCAGCGGGACGGTTGACCTGGTGGAACTCCAGGACCGACGGTGAAAGTCCGGATGGGAGGAAGCACGTGGCGGTCGTGCGCAGCGCCGGTGCGCCCCCTCGCGGGGGCGCCGACCGACCGGGACGGACCCCCAGGGCCCGTGCCGGGGGCCGAGCAGCGGTCTGAGCACCCCGTCCGACGCGTCCTGCCGCGTCACACCCCCGGAGCGCCGGAGCTCGGGAGGTGACACGGTGGGTGCCAGGCGGACGACGGACGACGGCGCGGTGCTGACGCCGGACACCGCCATGCTCCGCGCCCTCGACCTGGCCCGGCGCGGCCCCGCCCACGGCCCCAACCCCCGCGTCGGCTGCGTGCTCCTCGACGCCGACGGGACCACGGTGGCCGAGGGCTGGCAC
>NZ_CAMPHH010000327.1 GCF_946885855.1 uncultured Actinotalea sp.
AAATCAGACCAGCACTACGCCCCCAGGTGGGGCCACTTCAGGCTGTCACACCCAGGCATCCGGAACTCGGCATGACCGAGCGTCTGTATGGGCGCCCCGAAGCCTTGAGGACGGGTACCGACCACCGCGGTGACAACCGCGGTTGCCATGAATGCCAGAGGTGCCATGTGCTCTTCACCCCTGCTCCGACAACGGCCGTTGTCGGAGCAGGCCGCAGCGGTCGCTTGGGTGATGCTCGAGCTCTCCTCTCGCTCGCCACTGCAGTTCCTAGACGCGGCGGAGCGCTATGCGCCGACCCAGACGCTCTACGACAGCTGCCTGGAGAGGACTGGAGGGCGGGCCGCGGGATCGGGCGCCGCATCGGGATGCAAGAGGAGTGGCGAGCTCTATCTCCATGCATGCACTCCCCCGAGCGCTCCCGAGCATGGCGGCGCGGCCGAGGGGTCGGGTCTGGTCGCACAGGCCTCACTGGAACGGGCTGGCGGCCAGCACCTCGGGAGCGCCGAGCCGGCGCTCCCGGCCGGGTAGGACCATCGCGCAGGGCTCAGCCCGTGCGGAGCGTCCATCGGCATGCCGTCGGCGTCCATGTTCGTCCAGGGCGTACTTAGGCTCCCCGTTAGGCTCCCCTGCAGCAGACAGGGCCGCCCCGCCGAAGCGGAACGGCCCTCTGACCTGCTCTTTCACTGTCGGGATGACAGGATTTGAACCTGCGACCCCTTGACCCCCAGTCAAGTGCGCTACCAAGCTGCGCCACATCCCGAACGGCTCGTCGAGCCGCCGATACTCTACCGCACCTGGCGCGCGCCGCCGGACGCTGAGGGGGCGGTGTCGCGGCGGGACGCGGCCTCCTCCAGCTGGCTCAGCTCCGCCACGACGAGCCCGAGCAGCACCAGGTCGACCACCAGACCCGTCGTGGCCGCCCACTCCTGCAGCCGGAACACGAACACCTGCGTCACGAGCAGGCTGACGAGCACAGCCCGCCGGAAGAGGCGGTAGGCCCGCGCGCGGTCCCGGCGGACCACGGCCAGGCCGGCGAGGGCCATGAGCGTCGACACCCCGGCGCTGACCATGAGCGCGACGAGGATCCAGCCCGGCACGTCCGTGCCCTGCGACCACGCGAGCAGCCCCTGCACGACGCCCCCACCGGTCGCCAGTAGGAGCGCGGCGACCGTGACCCACGGGACCCAGCGCGCGCCGACGAGCCGCCGGAAGCCGCCGACGACGAGCGCCGCGCTGCGGTCCACCACGTTCGGCAGCTCCGCGTCGTCCTCCTCGATCTCGTCCAGGAGGCGACGGACCTCGGCCGCGCCGCGCACGGCACCGGCACGCTCCAGCAGGCCGTGCGCCTCGTCCCGGGCCCGTGGCGTGAATCCCCCGGTCAGGCCGGAGACGGCGTGGTCCGCGGCCCCCGCGAGGTACTCCTCCGGCCGGTGCGGCCGGCGGCCGTGCAGCGCCTCGCCCAGCAGGACCAGTGCGACGACCGTGACGTAGATGAGCGCGGCCGTCGGCTCGTAGAAGTAGTCGTTGTCGGCCGTGACGAACTTGCCGATCTCGTCGATGAACAGGCCGAACCCGACCCCGCCCACCAGCGCGCCGAGAGGACGGACCACGGGGCCCGCGAACGACAGCAGCAGCACGAAGGCCAGCGCCATGAGCAGGCCGCCCCACAGCACGTGGGCCACGTGCAGCCCACCGCCGCCGATCTGCGGGTACCCGGCTGCGGCGAGGAACGCCCGCGTGAGCAGGACCGACGCGACGGTGGTGACCAGGAACGCGGCGAGGTGCCGCGACGCCGCCGGGTCCCGGGGCATCCCCCACCGCAGCAGCACCGGTCGTCCCGCGACGCCCGACGACGGCGCGGGCGTGCCGGTCGCTCCCGGCGCCGCCCCGGTTCTCACCGCTTGCGCTTCTCCCTCACCCGCACGGAGATCGAGATCGGCGTGCCCTCGAACCCGAACGTCTCCCGCAGGCGCCGCTCGATGAACCGGCGGTAGCCGGCCTCGAGGAACCCGGTCGCGAAGATGACGAACCGCGGCGGACGCGTGTCCGCCTGGGTCGCGAAGAGGATCCGGGGCTGCTTGCCGCCGCGCAGCGGGTGCGGGTGGGCCGCGACGAGCTCGCCGAGGAACGCGTTGAGCCGACCGGTGGGGATGCGCGTGTCCCACGAGTCCAGGGCCCGCTCGATCGCCGGCTGGAGCCGGTTCTTGTGCCACCCGGTCTGCGCCGAGAGGTTGACCCGGGGCGCCCACTGGATCTGGACGAGGTCCTGCTCGATCTCGCGCTCGAGGAACGGGCGGCGGTCCTCGTCCATGAGGTCCCACTTGTTGTAGGCGATGACGAGCGCCCGGCCGGCGTCGATGACCTGCTGGATCACCCGGGTGTCCTGCTCGGTCATCGGCACGCTGGCGTCGACGAGCACGACCGCGACCTCGGCCTTCTCGATCGCCGCCTGGGTCCGCAGCGAGGCGTAGAAGTCCGCACCCTTGGTCTGGTGCACCCGGCGCCGGATCCCGGCGGTGTCGACGAAGACCCAGGGCTTGCCGCCGAGGGCGATGAGCTCGTCGACCGGGTCGCGCGTCGTGCCGGCCGTCGCGTCCACGACGACGCGCTCGGAGCCGGCGAGCCGGTTCAGCAGGCTCGACTTGCCCACGTTCGGCCGGCCGACCAGCGCGACCCGGCGCGGGCCCTCGGGCCGCAGCACCCCGCCGTACTGCGCCGTCTCCGGCAGCCGCTTGACCGCGGCGTCGAGCAGGTCGCCCGTGCCCCGGCCGTGCAGCGCCGAGATGGGGTGCGGCTCCCCCAGGCCGAGGCTCCACAGCTCGGTCGCGTCGGACTCCTGCTTGGGACCGTCGACCTTGTTGGCCGCGAGCACGACCGGCTTCTTCGCCTTGCGCAGGAGGCGCACGACCTTCTCGTCCGTGGCGGTGGCGCCGACCGTCGCGTCGACGACGAAGAGCACCACGTCGGCCAGGTCGATCGCGACCTCGGCCTGCTCGGCGACGCGCGCCTCCATCCCCGCGACGTCGACCTCCCAGCCGCCGGTGTCCACGAGCGTGAAGTCCACACCGGCCCACTCCGCCGGGTAGCTGACCCGGTCGCGCGTGACGCCGGGTGTGTCCTCGACCACGGCCTCGCGGCGCCCGAGGATCCGGTTGACCAGCGTCGACTTGCCGACGTTCGGCCGGCCGACGACCGCGAGCACCGGGAGCGGGCCCTTCGGCGCCGCCGCGGTGCCCTCCTCGCCCCCGTCCTCCAGCAGCGCCAGGTCCTCGCCGGAGAGCTCGTAGTCCTCCAGGCCGGCGCGCAGGGACTGGGCGCGGACGACGTCGTCGTCGGTCTCCTCGCCCGCCCGCGCGGAGGTGGGCGCGAGCTCGGGCTCCGCGTCGCCGTCGTCGTCGGCGTCCCCTGAGTCCTCCGTGTCGTCGGTGAGGCCGGCCGCCTCGCGCGGGTCCTCCGGGGCGCCGGTCAGCCCCGCGGCGTCGGTGAGCTCGTCCACGCCGGGACGGGGGTCGACGTGCGGGGCGCGGGGC
>NZ_CAMPHH010000328.1 GCF_946885855.1 uncultured Actinotalea sp.
GCCTTCTCGCGGCGGATGTGCTGCTCGCGGGTCTGCAGCGCGAGGCGGTAGGCCGGGGCGCCGTCGGCGTCGGTGGAGACGCCCACGAGGCGACCGGGGAGGCTGCGCTCGAGGCCGCCGCGGACCGCCATGTACGCCGCGTGCGGGCCGCCGTAGAAGAGTGGCACGCCGAAGCGCTGGGCCGTGCCGACGGCGATGTCGGCGCCGAGCTCGCCCGGGCTGGTGAGCAGGGTGAGGGACAGCAGGTCGGCGGCGACGGTGACGAGGGCGCCGCGCTCGTGCGCCTGCTCGACGATCGGGCCCAGGTCGCGGATGCGGCCGGAGGTGCCGGGCTGCTGCACGACCACGCCGACGACGTCGTCGGGCAGGTCCGCCGGCAGGCCGTCGGTGAGGTCCGCGACGACGAGCGGCAGGCCGAGCGCCTCGGCGCGCCCGCGCACGACGGTGAGCGTCTGCGGGTGGCAGTCCGCGTCGACGACGACGGCGCCGTCCGGCTTGCCCTTGACCGCGCGGCGCATGAGCAGGACCGCCTCGGTGACAGCGGTGGCCTCGTCGAGCAGCGAGGCGCCGGCGACGGGCAGGCCGGTGAGGTCCTCGATGACGGTCTGGAAGACGAGCAGCGCCTCGAGCCGGCCCTGGCTGATCTCCGGCTGGTACGGGGTGTAGGCGGTGTACCAGGCGGGGTTCTCGAGCACGTTGCGGCGGATCACCGGCGGGGTCACGGTGCCGTGGTAGCCCATGCCGATCATCGTCGGGAGGGCGGTGTTGCGGGCCGCGAGCGCGCGCAGGTCGCGAAGCACCTCCGCCTCGCTGCGCGCGGGCGGCAGGTCCAGCGGCCGGGGCTGGCGGATGCTCGCGGGGACCGCCTCGTCGACGAGCGCGTCGAGGGTGTCGGCGCCGACGGTGGCGAGCATGCGGTCGAGGTCCGCGGCGCGGGGGCCGACGTGGCGGTCGACGAAGCCGTCGGCGGCGGGGGTGCGGCTGCTGTTCACGGGAACTCCCCAGGGCTGTGCCCGGCGCGCGCCGGGACGAGGGTGTGGGTTCCCCGCTCTGTCATCCGCGGCGGGGCCGCGACCTGAGAGTTTTGCCGGTCCGCCATGGCCGGCTGCGTGTCGCAGGGGCCCGGGGCGCGCCGACTTGCACCGTCGGTGGGGCGACGTCGTCGGACGCCGGCCCGCTTTCCAGAGTTGCCTCACCGTGGCGGTACGTGGGCCTGAGAGATTCCCGGGGAGGTTGCTCCTTCGGCGCCGGCTGCCTGGCTGGGCAGCGGGCTCTCCCGTCACGGTTCGAGCAGCGATTCAGTTGTGGTGGCTCGAAGAGCAAGCGTACTCGCCGCCCGGAGGGCGGGGCCTACGCATCAGGACGGTTGCCGCGCGCGATGGCAGGCGAGCGCCACCGGACCGCGCCCGCTTTGGGCTTGTCGTCCCTGCCGGTCACGCCGGCTGCCGGACCGAGAGGACGTCCTCGAGCTCACGGCACCGCTGCAGTGCGCGCCGCTGCGTCGTGACCGTGACGCGCAGCGGGCGCTCCTCGTGGTCCGGACCGTGGACCACCAGGTACCAGAGCAGCGCTGACCGACCGCGGACCAGGGCGCCGTCGTAGCGCGCCGCCCTCACGTCGACGGGCCGTCCGCGGTCGAGCACCGTGGTGCGGAACCACCCGCGGACGACGACGGCCTCCGCCCCGACCCACACCCCGACGAACGGGGCTCGGCCCAACAGCCACACGGCGTGCAGGACCAGCGCCGCGGCCAGGACAGCGATCCCCGTGCTGCCTCGGGCCTCGCCGGAGGCCAGAGCGACGATGCTGATCGAGGCCGCGAGCGCGGCGTAGGCCACCGCCGCGAGGCGCGAGACGGTCACCCAGCCCTGGAGTCGCACGCCCGGTGTCATGACAGCGACCGCGGATCATCCCCGCGGGACGGACGCCCTGTCGCGGCAAGAGGCCACACGCGCTTCGCGCCGTAGACGAGCGCAGCCGCGTAGGCACCGATGGGCACGGCGAACCACAGGGAACGCTCCAGGAGCGTCGACGTGAGGGCGAAGGTCGGCGCACCTCCGAGGAGGAGGGCTCCGATCATGACGCGCTCGCGGCTGCGCGGCCATCTCGTGCGGTCTGGCATCCGGTCGAACCTTCCCTTCCGACCTGCGGTGGAGCGGTGACCCCAACCGCATCATCCGATGCGGTCTCACGTCGGCTCTTCAGTCGCCAGCAACGGGAGGGAACCACCGGGCTGCGCCCGCCTGCGGTATCGACCGCAGCGGCCCATGAGGACCGCTCGGTGGTGTCACCGCTACTGCCCTGGGGTAGCGGTGACGGGCCGCGACACAAGAGGGAAGCCCGCGTCAGAGGGCTCCCCGGCGCCGTCGTCCGGGGAAACGAGCCACCTGGCGGCGCCTCCGCTAGCGCTTCAATCGGCTGAGGATAAAGTTCTCCACTGTCGCGCACGACGCCTCAGCCAACTCCGCGTCCACACGACTCAGCTTTGAGCGAAACTCATCAAACGATTTCCTGCCGGTGGGAATGATGGACACCACCTCTTCTTCGGTGCTGAGTCGCAATTCGTGGCCTTGTGCAGTGTATGCAAATTCGCCATACACCCCGTCGTCGACATCCATGAATTCCAACCAGCGCGTGGCAAATTCCAGGGATGGAAAGACAATTACATCCATGTTCTCGTCGAAGACGACAATCGCTTCGTTTCGCTTCATGCAGCTTGCCTCCCACGCGTCAGACTCGATAAGGATACTAGGAGGCATGCGCCCGTCGATTACCATCGGCCTTCGAACGGGCGATGATTGCCGATATTTCCTCCACCACGGCGGTGGTAGTGCACGATGGCCCAACGAGGAGCACCGGGTACGCGGTGGCTATGGAGCCCAAACACGCGCCGGCCACGGATATAGAGGTCGGTCCCCCGTGCGGTGGGCCTCCTGTTGAAGGTCACGCCAAAGTGCCTAGCGTTCTTGCCCGCATGACCGGCCAGGCGCCCTACGGTGCCATACGCGCCGCCACCTAGACCACCTAGAGCGGTCGCCGTCGCGAGTCCGCCCCACGAGAAGCTGCGCGTGCCTGCGTTGGACGAAGCGTAGGCAGCGGCCCCAGCGGCCGCTCCAACCGCGATGCCGCACACGATGCTCGCGCCACACGCAATGGCACCCACGACTCCGGCGCCGATAGCCGCCCACTTACCGATCGATCGCCAGTTCACTGAGAACTGCCCCGTGAGATCGAACTCGTTCACCGGGTCGGTCGGGTACACGTACGCGTTAACCACGCCTCCCTCGACGGGGTCCACGGACAGGAACCGACCGAGGGCGGGCACAAACACCCGTGCGCCCATCTCGATCGCAGCGATCGCCCCGGCGTGCTCATACAGCTTCTGGTGCTGCCCCACCCAGCCGTAGTCGGCGTCGCCGGCCACGTTGTCCGGCCCGGCGTCGTCCGCCGCGGCGGTGCCGAGGGCACCGGTGGCGGGGTCGAGGATCT
>NZ_CAMPHH010000329.1 GCF_946885855.1 uncultured Actinotalea sp.
GGGGGAGGGCGGGGCGCCGTGGGGGGCCGGTGCCGCGCCCTCACGGACCGGTGCCAGGCCGTGGGACCGGGTGGTGGCAGGGTGAGCCGAGCCGCGGTGACCGGGACGCTGCCGCTCTCCCGGTCCCACGGCCTGGCACCGGTCCGTGGGGGGCCGGTGCCGCGCCCTCACCCCACGGGTTCCCGGCAGGGCCGTCCGCTCGACCGCGACGTCCGCGGCGGGAGTCCAGGGCGCCGTCGTCGACGCGCGCGACCGCCCGCGCCAAGGTGCGACCGGGGACGGGGCCGAGGCCACGGTCGGTACTGGCGGCGACGGAGCGGTCGGTCGGCAGGGTGGCGGCGTGCCGGAGCCGCAGCGCGCGGGCGGCCTCCACCGGGGCGACGACGGGGGCGCGGCGTGCGCGCAGCACCAGCGCGCAGCGCCCGTCGGGCAACCAGGGCCGGGCAGCCAACCCCGCCGCCACGCCGACGACGTCCTGCGCCGTCACCAGGAGCGCGGCGTCCGCCCGGGCCACCACCGCCCAGGCCGGCAGGACGCCGGCGCCCCGCGCGGAGGTGTCGAGCACGACGAGCCCGCCGGCCTCGACGACGGCACCGACCACCGCCGCGGCCACGGTCGCGTCCGGCCCGGCGACGTCCTCGGTGCGCTGGGTGCGGTGCGCGTCCCCGGAGACGACGGCCACGCCCCGCCAGTGCGGCAGGGCGCCGACGAGCTCGGCGCCGTCCACGCCGCTGCCGGTGTGCCGCAGGTCTGACCACCGTGCGCCCGGCACCTGCTCGACCCCGAGGAGCACGTCGAGCCCACCGCCGGCCGGATCGAGATCCACCAGCACGACCCGGTGTCCCGCCGACGCCCGGCGCCGCGCCAGGAGGCACGCCAGGGTGGATGCGCCGACGCCGCCGGCGGCACCGACCACCGCGACCACCTGTCCCTCCACGTGCCCTCCGTCCGGCCGGCGCCGCCGTCGTCGGGCGCGTCGACCTCGTCCTCGTCCGCGGCCCGTGCCGGGGCCGCCCGGGAAGGATCGTCGGCGGCGGCGGCGTGGGCCGCGCCGGGGAGCCCGTGGCGCCTGGGGAGAGCGGCGACGCCGGTGTGGCTGGGGACGACCTGCTCGCGGCCCGCCCGCAGGACCCACGAGGACCCTCTACGCTCACCGGGACGCCGGCGTCCGCTGCGTCGCGGTCCCCGGGTCCACCCGCCGTCGGACGGAGAGCATGACCGGCACACGCTCCGCGGCGTTCTTCGACCTCGACAAGACGATCATCGCGACGTCGTCGTCGGCCGCCTTCGCGCGTCCCTTCCACAGCGGAGGTCTGCTGACCCGGCGCGCGGCGCTGCGCGCCGCGTTCGCGCACGCCACCTTCCTCCTCGGTCACGCCGACGAGGCGACGACGGAGCGCCTGCGCCGCAGCCTGTCCACCATGGTGACCGGCTGGGACGTGGCGACCGTGTCGGCGATCGTGAGCGAGACGGTGCGGGAGTCGATCGAGCCCACGGTGTACGCCGAGGCCCTCGACCTCATCGCCGAGCACCACGCGGCGGGACGGGACGTCGTCATCGTCTCGGCGTCGAGCTCGCAGATCGTGGAGCCGGTCGCGGCGATGCTCGGAGCGGACCACGTCGTCGCCTCCCAGATGGAGGTGCGCGACGGCCGGTACACCGGGGCCATCACGTCCTACGCCTACGGTCCGGCCAAGGCGGAGGCGGTGCGGGACCTCGCCAGGCGCGAGGGGTACGACCTCGCAGCCAGCTACGCCTACTCGGACTCCGTGACGGACCTGCCGCTGCTCGAGGTGGTGGGTCACGCCGCCGTCGTCAACCCCGATCGGGCGCTCCGACGGCTGGCGGCCGAGCGCGGCTGGACGGCGCTGACGTTCGCGCGGCCGGTGGCGCTGCGCCGTTTCCCGCCGCGCCGGACCGTGCCCCTCGGGGCGCTGCTGCTCCTGGCTGCCGTCGCCGTCGTCGTCCTCGCCGCACGACGCAGCAGCGCGCCGCCGTCGGCCTGAGCGGTTCCGCCGGGCGTCGCGCGGCCCCGGGGCGGGCGAGCGTGGCGCCTTCCCCGCGGCGGGCGCGGGCAGGCCGCCACGATCCGGCGTCACGCCGGGCGCGGCTCCTTGATCGTGGGATGACCGCGCTCGCCGTCCCATGCTGCGGACGAGATCGTCCGGCAGGTGACACGGTGCCCCGTCACGCCCTGTCCAGGGGCGAACGGCCCTTCCGTTGTGCGCCGGACAGGCGTAGAAAGGAGGCACAACAGCACAGCGGGTGACGAGAACCCACGTGCGACCAGTCCTCGAGAGGACCTGTCGACCGGGCTTGTCCCGTTGCGGCAGTACCTGCAGCGCCTGATACCTCGCCACCCGTGCCGCTGTCGACGGCGGCACCCCACCGGGGTGCCGCCGTCGCTCGTTCCCGGGCGACGGCGGACGGACGGGAACCGATCTCGCGCCGGCTAGGTCGGCCTGGCCGGGTCCACTGCCGGGTGCTCTGCCGGCCGACCCTCCTGCCGACCCGCCGGCCGACCCTCCGGCGGACCTGCCAGCCGACCCGCGAGCACGGCGTCGGCCACCGCGGTCCCCTCCTGAGCGCCGCGCACCACCGCCGCCGCGCACCACCGCAGCCACGCCGCGACGCCGTCGGCGGACCCGGCCGCGAACTGCGCCGCGGTCGCGACGTAGGGCAGGGGCTGGGCCGCCCACGCGACCTCCGGGACGACGACCCCCACCACGTCCACGCCCTCGCGCACGAGCAGGTGGCGGAAGACCGCCCGCGCGACCAGCCCGTTCCCGTGCTCGAAGGGCCGCAGCGCCAGCAGCTCCCCGTGCGCGACCGCCGCCACCAGCAGCCCCGGCACCGCCGCCGACGACGGCGCGTCCACCACCTCCGCGAGCACGTCGAGCCGGGCGTCCACCTCCCCCGGTGCCGGCGCCGGACCGAGCCCTGCCAGGTCGCGCGGCTCACCCCGCCGCGGGCGACCCGTCGCCGCCGCACCCGCCTCGTCCGTCGGCCCCGCCGTCGCCGCGACGTGGAGCCGGGCCAGGAGCTGACGGAACGGGACGGGCGCCGGACGCGCCGTCGTCCCGGGGGGCGCCATGAGGCGCTCGACCTCGGCCTGGACGCGGAGCGCCCCCCGGAGCACCTCGCCGACGGCGCCTTCGGGCGCCGGCGCTGCGCCGCGCGCCACGTCGCGGACCAGGTCCAGCGGCACGCGGGCGCCCTCGAGCGCCGCGCTCGCCCGGGCCGCCCGCACGCCCGCCTCGGTGCGGGCCACGGCCCACTGACGTCGGAGCGCCCGGTGCCACCGCAGCTCCTCGCACGCCCGACGCGCCGCCTCGACGTCCGCGGTGACGGGCAGGGCGGCGAGACCGGCGAGGGGATGCGCTGCGTGCACCGCGTCAGCGTAGGCGCACCGCCACCGCCTCCCTCCGCCCGAGCCGCGGTCCCGAAC
>NZ_CAMPHH010000330.1 GCF_946885855.1 uncultured Actinotalea sp.
GGGCTCGGTGATGTCGATGCTCGGGACGTGGCGGCACGGGCTGGCGGCCGTCGTCCGGGTCGCCGAGGCGTACGGGGAGGACCTCAACGACAGGGTCCTCGCCACGGGCGACCTCCGGCACCTGCCGGGCTGGGCGCACGTCTGCCGGATGTTCCGGGCAAGTGAGCTCGAGGTGCTCGCGACGGCCGCCGGCGGCCGTCTGGTCGCCACGAGCGCCAGCAACTGGGCCTACGCGGAGGCGACGGCCTGACGGGACTCCTGTCGGCTCCGTCGGGAGGAGGACAGGGACGGCGTCGTCGGGGCGGCGGATCGGTCGTACGGCTGATGTGGTCACCGGATCGCGCGCCTAGCGTCGTGTCATGGGCACAGCGGACGAGGAGGAACCCGCGGGTTCCCGCAACGGACCCGCGCTGGGTGTGGCGCTCGGCATGGTCTTCGGCGGCCTGCTCAGCCAGGTGCTCGGCCAGCCTGCGTACCTAGGCGTCGGCATCGCTCTGGGCGCCGCGCTCGGGGCGGCTCTGCAGTCCCGAGACCGCGGCGACGACGGCGGGGCGCAGCGGTCCGGACCGGACGAGTAGGTCGAGGCCTCGCTGGTCATGGTCGGCGCGCGGGCGCCGGTGCGGGCCGTGACCCGGGACCGCCGACGCGACGCTCAGGCGGCGCCCATGTCGCCGGTGTCCGGCGTGCCCTCGGCCAGGGCGTAGCGGAGGTGGACGGTGCCCTTGGGGCCCGCGGCCGGCGGTTCGAGGAGCGTGAGGTTGGTAGGCACCTCGCCGCCGGCGAAGACCTTCTTCCCGACGCCCAGGACGATCGGGTGCACCCAGAGGTCCAGGCGGTCGAACAGCTTCTCGTGCAGGAGCGTCTGCACGAGGTTCAGGCTTCCCACGACCTTGACGTCCTCGTGCCGGTCCCGGATCTCGCGCACGGCGGTGGGGAGGTCCTCACCGAGCTGTGCGGACCCGGCCCAGGACAGGTCGGGTCGACCACGGGAGGCGACGTACTTCGGGATGCGGTTGAAGAGCGACGCGATGTCGCCGTCCTCACCGCCCCGCTGGTGCGGCCAGTACGCCGCGAAGATGTCGTAGGTGCGTCGTCCGAGGAGGAGGGCGTCCGTGCCCTCGTACGCGGCGCCGATCTGCGCCCCGGCCACCTCGTCGGCCAGCGGGGCCTGCCAGCCACCGAACGGGAAGCCCCCGTCCGGATCCTCGTCCGGGCCCCCGGGCGCCTGGCCGACGAGGTCGAGCGTCGCGAAGAGCTCGATCGTGATCCGTCCCATCGTGAGCCTCCTGTCGTGTGTCAGCGCCCTCGGTCCGGAGCACCTCGGCGTCCCGCTCGGCGATCTGGGTGCTCACGCCTCGAGGGCACCCCGGTGCATCCCAGTGTGGGATGCACCGCGGCGGCGCCGCGATTCAGTGCAGGGCACCCTCCCCGAACACCCGGACCTCCTGGCCGCAGCGGCAGGCCGCGGCGAGCTTGGCCGCCCAGACCAGGGCCTCCGCCCGCGACGGCACGTCGACGACGGTGAAGCCGCCGTCGAGACGCTCGGTCTGCGGGTGGGTGCCGGGCGTGACCGTCCCGTCGCCGTCGACCACGACGGGGCCGACGGCCCCGTCCAGGCCCCCGGCGAAGACGAGCACGCCGGCCTCCTTCGCCTCGCGGCTCACGGCCTCCGCGGCCTCGGCGACGGCCGGCATGTCCTTCTCGGGCACCCGCATCGCCTCGGCGGGGAAGCTGATGAGGTACGCGGTCACGCCGGACCCCCGTCGGGCACCGGCCCGGCCGCTGCGGCCTCGAGCGTCGCGATGTCGATCTTGACCATCTGCAGCATCGCCTGCATGGCCCGCGCGTAGCGCTCGGGGTCCCGCGCCATCTCCTCCATGCCCTTCGGGACGACCTGCCAGGAGAGGCCGAAGCGGTCCTTGAGCCAGCCGCACTGGGCCTCCTGGCCGCCGTCGGCGAGCAGGGCGTCCCAGACCCGGTCGAGCTCGGCCTGGTCGTCCACGGTCGCCACGAGGGAGACCGCCTCGGAGAACGTGAAGTGCGGCCCGCCGTTGAGCGCCTGGATCTCGACGCCGTCGAGCTCGAAGGTCACGAGCATGACGCTGCCGGCCGGACCGGGCGCGCCCTCGGGGTAGGGGATCGTGCTGAGGATCCGGGACCGGGGGAAGATCGAGCAGTAGAAGGCCGCAGCCTCCTCCGCCTGGGTGTCGAACCACAGGCACGGTGCGATGGACGACATCGTGGTGACCTCTCGGAGCGGGCCCGGTCCTGCCGGGCGGTGGAAGATGGTTCGCCGTCGTGTGCTCAGTCGTCGGCCGGCTGCACGTGCAGGGCCGTGATGCCGCACCGGAACGGCGTGACCGCGGCAGTGCGGAACGCGGTGTGCGCGCCCTGGGGGAAGACGGGCATGCCACCGCCCGTCGCGGTCGGGTTGACGAAGAGGTGGGCGTCGTCGACGAGCCTCGCCGCCAGAAGGCTGCGGACCAGCTCGCCGCCGCCGTACACGATGATGTCGCCGCCGTCGGACTGCTTCATCGTGCGGACGGCGTCGAGCGAGTCGATCACCGTCGCGTTCTCCCACGGCGACGCCGACAGGGTGCGGGACAGGACGATGCGCGGTGTCCGGTTCATGAAGTCGACGGCGTCCTGCGGTTCGTCGGCCGGCCCGGACGCCCAGTGCGGGATGAAGCCCTCGGCCAGCCGGCGTCCGAGGAGGATCGTGCCGATCCCGTCCATGAGCCCGTTGACGTAGTCGCCGGCGTCGTCGGTCCAGGGGAAGGTCAACCAGTCCATCGCTCCGTCCGGCCCTGACATGTAGCCGTCCAGCGTCGTCTGGGTCTGGAGCACGATCTTGCGCACGGTGTTCCTCTCTGTCGGTGGCGCTGGTGCGGCGGTCTCGTGGCCGCCGGTGGGGCGACCCCGCGGCGGGTGCCGCGCTCGGTGGTGCCGTTCCCGGGTGCGCCGGCGTGCCCGGGCCGGTCAGCCCATGCCCTCCATGAAGAAGACCTCCCAGACGTGCCCGTCCGGGTCGCTCACGCTCTGCCCGTACATCCCGCCCTCGGTGTAGGGCCGGCGCACCGTGCCGCCGTGGGCGACGGCGCGCTCGACGAAGAGGTCGACCTCCTCGCGGCTCGCGGCGGAGAGCGCGTTGAGCACCTCGGTGCTGCTGTGCGCGTCGGCGACCTGCGTGCCCTGGAGGAAGTCCTCGAAGCGAGGACGCTCCAGGAGCATGACGACGATCTGGTCGGAGACGACGATGGCCGTGACCTGGTCGTCGGAGAACTGCTCGTTCACGGCGAACCCGAGCCCGGTGTAGAAGGCGCGCGACGCCTGGACGTCGCTCACCGGGAGGTTCACGAAGATCATGCGGTCCACGGTGGTGACCCCCTTCGTCGTCGGCTCCGGGACAGAGCCTGTCGCCCGGTACTGACACGCCCCGTCCCC
>NZ_CAMPHH010000331.1 GCF_946885855.1 uncultured Actinotalea sp.
GTGCCGGCGCGGGTGCCGGCGCGGGTGCTGGCGCTCGCGCCGCTGCTCGGGCATGCTGGGCCCGGTACGCCGCAGGTCACCATCAGGTCGAGCCGCTCTGGGACGTCCGAGGTCGTTGGGGAAGACGAACCTCGACCCTCAGGAGGATCGACATGGCTGGTGCCATCACCCGCGGTGTCCTGTTCGTGCACTCGGCACCCCGTGCTCTGTGCCCCCACATCGAGTGGGCGGCCGGCGGGGTCCTCGGCGCGCGCCTCTCCCTCGACTGGACGGAGCAGCCCGCGGCGCCGGGGATGTTCCGGGCCGAGCACTCCTGGCAGGGCGCTCAGGGGACCGGAGCGCGCCTGACGTCGGCGCTGCGCGGGTGGACGCACCTGCGGTACGAGGTCACGGAGGAGGCCAGTCACGGGGCCGACGGAGCCCGGTGGAGCCACACCCCCGAGCTCGGCATCTTCCACGCGGTCACGGACGTGCACGGCAACACCCTCGTCCCGGAGGACCGGATCCGCGCGGCGCTCGAGCACACGGGGGACGCGGAGCGCCTGCGCCGGGAGCTCGACCTCGCGCTCGGCCAGGCCTGGGACGACGAGCTCGAGCCGTTCCGCTACGCAGGCGCGGGGGCGCCCGTGCGGTGGCTGCACCGCGTAGGCTGAGCGCCTCCCCGCAGACCCGCCGGTCCCGACGCCCGCCGTCGGCCCCGGCGCCTGTCCGGGCCGTGGGGGCGGCACCCGGACGACGCAGCGCCCGGCACCTCGCGGTGCCGGGCGCTGTTCGCAGACCGGGCGGCGCTGTTCACCGGGGAGCCGCGCACCGCACTCAGGCCGAGGTGACCACCAGGGCGACGTTGTGACCGCCGAAGCCGAAGGAGTTGTTGATCGCGGCGATGCTCCCGGCCCGCAGCGGTCGCGGCTCACGCACGAGGTCGAGCACGAGCTCCGGGTCCGGCTGGTCGACGTTGATGGTCGGGGGAGCGGTGCGGTCGTGCACCGCCAGCACCGTGAAGATCGTCTCGAGCGCGCCCGCGCCGCCCAGCAGGTGACCGGTCATCGACTTCGTGGCGGACAGCGCGACGTCGTCGGCGGCACCGCCCAGCACGTCCCGGACGCTGCGGGCCTCGATGAGGTCGCCGACGACCGTGGACGTCGCGTGGGCGTTGACGTGGACGACGTCGGCGGCCGAGACCTCGGCGTCCTGCAGCGCGGCGCGCATCGCCGCGATCTGGCCCCGCCCGCTCGGCTCCGGGGAGGTCATGTGGTAACCGTCCGCGGAGAGCCCGACCCCGGACAGGCGGGCGTACACCCGGGCGCCGCGCGCCGCGGCGTGCTCGGCGCTCTCGAGGACGACGACGCCGGCGCCCTCGCCCAGGACGAACCCGTCGCGCTCGACGTCGTAGGGCCGCGAGGCGCCGGCCGGGTCGTCGTTGCGCAGCGACAGCGTCCGGGACGCGGCGAACGCCGCGATGGGCATCGGGTGGATCGCGGCCTCGGTGCCGCCGGCGACCACGACATCGGCGCGGCCGCTGCGGATCATCTCGATCGCGTAGCCGATCGCCTCGGCGCCCGACGCGCAGGCGGAGACCAGCGCGTGAGCGCCGGCCCGGGCCCCGAGCTCCAGCTCCACGTACGCGGTGGGGGAGTTCGGCATGAGCATGGGCACGGTCATCGGCAGGACCCGGCGGGCGCCCTTGGCGCGCAAGGTGTCCCACGCGTCGAGCGTCGTCCAGATGCCGCCGATGCCCGAGGAGACGACGACGCCGAGGCGCTCCTGGTCGACCTCGGGTGAGCCGGCGTCGGACCACGCCTCCCGCGCGGCGACGATCGCGTACTGCGCGGACGGGTCCATCCGCTTCGTCTCGGGCCGGGGCAGCACGTCCGCCGCGGGGACCGCGAGCTGGGCGGCGAACCGGACGGGGATCTCGTACGTGTCGGCCCAGTCGTTCTCGAGGGTCCGCGCGCCGGACCTCCCGGCGAGGGCGGCCTGCCAGGTGCTCGGCACGTCCCCGCCGAGCGGCGTGGTCGCGCCGAGGCCGGTGACGACGACGTCGGGTGCGGTGGTCACGGTTCCTCCAGGGTCGCGGCGGGCCGCGGGCTCTCGTGCGGTGGTCCGGCGGGTCACCGGTGCTGGGATGCCGTCGGCCGGGACCGTCGCGCGACGGCTCGGTCCCGGCCGACAGGACAGCGGAGGTCGGGTCCTCCGCAGGGGGTCACTCCTGCGTCACTCCTGGGCGCCGGCGATGTAGGTCACCGCGTCGCCGACGGTCGTGAGGTTCTTCACCTCGTCGTCGGGGATGCGCACGGAGAACTTCTCCTCGGCGAGCGTCACGATCGTCATCATCGACAGCGAGTCGATGTCCAGGTCGTCGGTGAAGGACTTCTCGGACGTGACCGTGTCGGTCGGCAGACCGGTCTCCTCGCTGACGATCTCCGCCAGGCCCTCCAGGATCTCCTGCTCGCTGTACGCCATGTGTGTCTCCTCGTTCGGTCTCGGTCGTGCCCGGCGGGCTGGACCTCGTGCGGTGGTGCCGGCGGCACCGGGTCGTGCTGGTGCCCACGGGCACCGGGTCAGGTCAGGGCAGGACGACGACCTGCGCCGCGTAGACCAGCCCGGCCCCGAAGCCGATCTGGAGCGCCAGGTCGCCCGTGGACGCCTGACCCTCCCGCTTGAGCCGCTCGATCGCCAGCGGGATCGACGCGGCCGACGTGTTGCCGGTGTCGGCGATGTCCCGCCCCACGACGACCCTCTCCGGCAGCTTCAGCTGCTTGATCATCTGGTCGATGATCCGCATGTTCGCCTGGTGCGGGACGAAGACGTCGATGTCCTCGGCGGTGAGCCCGGCCGCGGCGATCGCCTTCTCCGCGACCGGCGCCATCTGCCAGGCCGCCCACTTGAAGACGGTCGGACCCTCCTGGCGCAGCGTCGGCCACGGCTCGTGCTTCTCGAACGCGTCCTTCCAGGAGGACGTCTGGCGGATGGCCTGGGCCATCGAGCCGTCCGAGCCCCAGATGGTCGGGCCGATCCCCGGGGTGTCCGACGGGCCGATGACGACGGCCCCGGCGCCGTCCCCGAGCAGGAACGAGATCGAGCGGTCGGCGGGGTCGACGAAGTCGCTCATCTTCTCCGCGCCGATGACGAGGACGTTGCGGGCCGTGCCGGAGCGCACGAGGGCGTCCGCCTGGGCGATGCCGTAGGTGTAGCCCGCGCAGGCCGCGGAGATGTCGAACGCCGCGGCCGGGGTGGCGCCGAGCCGGTCCGCGAGCACGGCCGCGCCGGCGGGCGTCTGGTGGAAGTGCGTGACGGTCGACAGGATCACGGCGTCGATGTCCGCGCCGCTGAGGCCCGCGTCGGCCAGGGCGTCGCGGGCCGCGGCCTCGGCGAGGTCGAGGACGTCCGTGCCGGGCCCGGAGCGGCGCCG
>NZ_CAMPHH010000332.1 GCF_946885855.1 uncultured Actinotalea sp.
GAGCCGGACCGTCCGGTCGGCGCCGACGTGCCGTTCCACGCCGACCGGACGGTCCGGCTCGTCATCGACAACGCCGAGCGGCTCGACGGGGCGTGCCTGCGCGAGCTCGAGCGGCTCCTCGACGAGCGGCCCCCGGGCCTGAACGTGGTGCTGATCAGCCGCTGGGACCTCGCCCTCCGGCGGCTGGCCGCGGTCCTGACCGGGGCGATGGTCGTGGTCCGTGGCGACACGCTGCGCCTCACGGACGCCGAGGCCCGGAGGCTCGTGACGCTCCACGCCCCGGGGTGCCCCGTCGAGCGGGTCGACGCGATCCTCGACCAGGCGCGGGGCTGGTGTGCCGCCGTCGTCCTCGGCGCCCGGGCACCGGGGACCCCGCACGGCGCGACGGCCCACGCCTCCTCGGGTCCCGCGGCGACGCTGCTCGTGGGGCAGGAGGCTCTCGCCGGACTGCGCCCGCGGGAGAGGCACGTCGTCCTGTCAGTGTGCCGGGAGGCGACGGTCACCGCGGCGGAGGCCGCCCGCCTCAGCGGCGACCCCGCGGCACCCGCGGTGCTGGAGGTCCTGGAGGAGACCGGCCTCCTCGTGGAACGCGACCGCTCGCCCGCGGGGACGGAGTCCTACCGGGTCCACCCGATCCTGGCGCACGTCGCCCGTCGACGGATGGCCGAGGACGGCGCGGAGCCGGACCGGGCGAACGCTGCCGTCGCGCGGGCGGCCGAGGCGGATCTGGCCGACGGACGAGTGGGCCCCGGACTGCGCCGCACGCTGGCCGCGGCGGGGTGCGGTCCCGCCACGGTGGCGCTGGCGAGGCACGGGCTCGCTGCGGTCCTGCGCGGCGAGGGCGCCGCGGTCGGCGCGGTCGTCGCCCGGTGCACGAGCACGGTCGAGGCCGAGCCGCGGGCGTGGCTCGCTGCGGCGGTCGAGCGCTGGTGGTCCGGGGACACCGAGGCGGCGGGTCGGTGGTGCGACCGGCTGCTGGCGGCGCCCCGGGCCGACGGCGCGCCGGGCGACGTGCTGCCGGCACGGCTCCTGCGCCTCCAGGCGGGCGGCGCGGACGACGGCGGGACGACCGCGGAGGCAGCGGCGTCCGCCGACGGCCTCCTGGCGCCGGCCGACTCGGCACGGCAGGCGCTCGTCGCCGACCTCCTGGGCGCGGCGCACGCGTGGTCGGGGGACCTGCCGGCGGCCGAGCGGTGCCTCGCGGTCGCGGTGGAGGTGTCCCGGGCCCACGGCTTCCGTGCGCTCGAGACGGATGCCCTGGGCAGGCTCGCCCTGACGGAGCTGCTGCGGGGGCGACCGGCGCGCGCCACCGATCTCGCGGCCCGCGCGCTCCGCGCGGACACGGGGCCGGGGACGCCGGCGCACGTCGCGGCCGACGCGGCCCTCGCCCGGCTGGACCCGTGGCGGCACGCCGCCGGCACCGCGCCCGGCGCCGCCCGGCCCGGCCGGGACCGCGTCGCGACCCACCTCGCGCAGCTCTCGACGGCCCAACGGCTGGTCGTCCGCGGGCACGTGACGCAGGCCGAACAGGCGCTCGCGGTGCCGCTGCTCCTCGGACCGCTGCCCCACCACCTCGCCGTCGACCTGCTGGTGCGCCGGGCGCTGGTCGCGGTCGCCGCGGAGGACACCGAGACGCTGCGGGAGGTCGCCACCGACCTGCTCGACCGCGGTGCCGCCCAGGCCGCGGCGCTCGTGGAGGGGTTCCGGTCGATCGTGGGCGCGGACCTCACCGGCGCCGCTGCGGCGCTGCGCGTGGCCACCACCGCGGACGACGCCGTCGTCCTCGGCGTCGCCCTCGTGACCACCGCGCAGGTCACGGCGACCGAGGGCGACCGGGTCACCGCCGGGCGGCTCCTCGCCGCGGCACTGCGGCGAGCCGAGCACCGTCGCGACGCGATCTCGTTCCTCGGCTGGGTGGGTGGGCTCGTGCCCCTCCCCGCGCTCCTCGCCGACCTGCCGGCGGGGACCGGCGACCCGTGGGGCCGGCACGTGGTGCGCTCGGTGCGGCAGCACGGCTCCGTGGTCCGGAGGGCGGTGCCCGGTGCGGCGCCGGATGCGGTCGCCGGGCCGTTCCGTCCGCCGCTGACCGTCCGGGAGCAGGACGTCCTCGCGGAGCTCGCCCGGGGTGCGACGTACGCCGACATCGCCGGGGCGCTCGTCGTGAGCTCGAACACGGTCAAGACCCATGTCGGCAGCCTCTACGCCAAGCTCGGGGTGACCCGGCGCAGCGAGGCGCTGGCCACCGCGCGCGCGCTCGGGCTGGTCTGAGCGCCGGGGGACGCCGCCGGCGGGGAACGGCGCGCACGGCAGGGGCGCAGGCAGCTGCGACCACCCGTTCCGGGTGACGCCGCCCCCGGGGAGCGACGGCCAGGGTGAGGGAGACCGACGGGACAGCGACACACCACGGAGGAGAGTCCCCATGTCCGAGCTGATCATCCTGGGCTACGACGACCACGAGACGGCGACGAAGGCGTTCGAGAAGGTCCAGGACCTCCAGCGCGACTTCGTCGTGAACCTCAGCGGGCTCGCCGTCGTCCGCGTCGACGCCGACGGGAAGAAGCACGTGGACACCCCGCCCGGCTTCGTCGGGGCCTCGGCGGCGTCGGGTGCCCTGTGGGGCACGCTCATCGGGCTCCTGTTCCTCGCGCCGGGCTTCGGGCTCCTGCTCGGGGGAGCGCTCGGCGCCCTGACGGGACGGCTCGGCAAGTCCGGGATCGACCGCCACTTCGCCGGCCGCGCCGAGGCGATGCTCTCCCCGGGGCGGGCCGCCGTCGTCGTCATGGCGACGAAGGTGACGGAGGACAAGTTCGCCGCGGCCCTCGCGCCGTTCGGCGGCACCGTGCTGCAGACGTCCCTGTCCGCGGAGGACGAGAAGGAGCTGGCCGAGGAGCTCGCGGCGCCGCAGGCGTCGAGCCAGGCGTGAGGGAGCCAGGCGTGAGGGAGCCCGGTGTGACGGGCGTGCCAGGCATCCCGGCGGGACACCGGCTCGCCACCGTCGGCACGGTGCTCGCGCTCGCTGTCGTGACCGGGTGCGGTGGCGGCGGGACCGACGCGGGCGCGAGCGCCCCCGACCTCGCGGGGAAGTCCTTCGTCGCGACCGAGGTCACCGGCCGGGAGCTCGTCCCGCAGAGCGAGGTGGTGCTGCTCTTCGGCGAGGACTCCGTGGCCGCCCGGGCAGGGTGCAACACCCTCACCGGGGGCGCGACCTGGGACGACGGGGTGCTGCGGCTCACGGGCGAGCCGGCGACGACCATGATGGCCTGCTCCGGCGACCTCACGCGCCAGGACGAGTGGCTCGCGGGCCTCCTCCGGTCCGAACCGGCGGTGCGCCTCGACGGGACGACGCTCGTCGTCGGCGACGGCGCCCAGCGCCTCACCC
>NZ_CAMPHH010000333.1 GCF_946885855.1 uncultured Actinotalea sp.
GGCGACGCGGACCGGGACGCCGTCGACATCCGGCGGCAGGTCGTCGTCGGCGGCGGACGCCAGGCTGACGCGCAGCGCGTACCCCTGGCGGACGCGGACGAGGCCGACCCCGCGGATCCCGTGGTGGCCGGCGAGCTCCGTCCGCAGGCGCGCCTTGGCGGCGCGGGCCTGCTCGAGGTCGGCCATCGCTCACCCCCGGGCGCCGGGTGGGGTGTCGGTCAGGTGCGGAGCTCGGCGCCCAGCGCCTCCAGCACCGTGTCGATCGGGTTGACGTAGGTCAGCCCGGCCCCATTCTCCCCGCCGGTCTCGCTCCCGGCAAAGAGCAGGCCGACGGCGTGGCCGGCGTCCGGCAGGTAGACGAGCGAGCCGCTGTCCCCGCCGCGGGAGAACGGGCCGCGCCCCAGGCCCTCGACCTCGATCTGGTCGTCGAACGACACCTCGCCGAGCCCGGGCCCGTACCCGACCACCACGTCGTCGAGCTCGAAGGCGGTGACCCGTCCGCGTGTGGTCCCGGTCGTCCGTCCGATCTTCTCGACGGTCTCCGCCCCGGCGACGCGGACGGTCCCCGTCACGGGGCCCGACGGGTAGGTGAGGTCCACGGCGTCGTCGTCGAGCGCGGCGACGGCGGCGTCCACGAGCGCCGTCGCGGTCGCGTCGAGAGCGACGAACCGGGCCAGGGTGCCGACCCGGTCCCGCGGGTCCTGCCCGCCGTCCGCCGGTCCGGGCTGCAGCACCGGGTCGCCGACGCGCGCGCCGGGCGAGCCCACCAGCACGTGGTGGTTCGAGAGGGCGTGCAGGCGGCCGTCGACCGTCACGAAGGCGCCGAGCGTCCCGGCGGTGACGTCGACGTGCGCGACCGAGACCCCCGGCCGCAGCGGCCGGACCCGCCCCGTCTCCCCGACGGCGCTGGCCGTGACGACCGGCGGCCGCGGGCCGGTCGCCGGCACCGCGCGGATCCGGCCCGTGCGCCGCACGTCGACCGCGGGCCCGGCGTGCTCGACCGCCCGCCGCGCGAGCATGCGCGCCGTCGGGACGCCGAGCCGGTACCGCAGCGCGACCGCGTGGCCGCCGTCGGGCAGGGGTGCGACGCCGAGGGAGACGAGCGGCGCCGCGACCGCCTGCGCGCTGGCCCGCCGCGCCTGCGTGTCCCGCAGGAAGTCCGCCAGCTCGGCCTTCGCCCGCCGAGCCTCCGCGATCTCCATGCCCACCGTGTGCGTCACCGTGCGTCCCCTCCCGTCGCGGCCCCCGCCGCGGCTGCTCCCGAGTGTGCCCGCCGGCACCGACACGGGCACGCCCGGGTGGTCGCGGGCGGTCGCGGGCGGTCGCGGGCCGTCGCGGGCACGGCCGGGCGTGGGACCCCGGCCGGGCCGACGTCGGCTCCTCCGCCGGGGTACCGTGCCCCGGTGGGTACGGGGGAGCAGGAGGTGCGCGGGCCGGTAGCGGCGTTCGCCGCCGCGCTCCGCTCGGCCACCGGCAACCACCGCCGGTCGAACCAGGACTCCGCGGGCTGCACGGACGGCGTCGTCGTCGTGGCCGACGGCGTCGGCGGTCACGTCGGCGGGGACGTCGCCTCCTGGACGGTGGTCCGCCGCTTCCTCGCGGACCTGGACGCGCTCGACGACGTCCGCACCGCCACGATCTCGGAGCTGCGCGAGCACGTCGCCGTCGCGAACGCGGAGCTGCTGCGGCGGGTCGAGCGCGAGCCGGCGCTCGCCGGCATGGGTACCACCTTCACCGCCGTGGTGTGCGGGGAGAGCACCGTCCGCCTGCTCCACCTCGGGGACTCGCGGGCGTACCTGCTGCGGGACGGGACCGGGCGGCGCGTGTCCCGCGACCACTCGCTCGTCCAGCTGCTCCTGGACACCGGGGAGATCGAGCCGTCCCAGGCGGCCGACCACCCGAACCGGAACGTCATCCTCCGCTCCCTCACCGGCTCCCCCGAGGACCCGCCGGGTCTGCAGCTGCGGGAGATCGAGGCGCGGCCGGGGGACCGCTGGCTGCTCACGAGCGACGGGCTCACCGACCACGTCGACGAGGCGCGGTGCCTCGAGCTGCTCGCGGCCGCGTCCACGCCGGAGGACGCGGCGGAGGCGCTGGCGGCGGCCGCCGCGGCGGCGGACGCGCGCGACAACGTCACCGTGGCGGTGGCGGACGTGCTCCTCGTGGAGGGTGCCGCGGGCGCGCACGGCGTCCGGCTCGACGGCGCCGCGGCGCGCGACGAGCTCGGCGACGTCGGGGATCTCGCGGGCTGACCTGGCCCGGACCGGGGCGAACGCCCAGGTCAGGGGTGTGGCGCGACGTCCGGCCACCGGCTGCGGGGGCCCTGCGGAAAAAAGTTGAAGATTCGTGCATCCGGGCGCGCACCCCGGGCCGTAGTAGGGGTGTCAGCACGTTCCCCCAGACCCTGAGACGGGCCTGACCCAGGAGGACCCCATGCGCAAGCGTCTCATCGCCGGTACCGCTGCCGGCTTCGCCCTCGCCCTCACGGGCGCCGTCCCCGCGGCTGCCGACAGCCACGAGGCCCAGCTGTCCGTGCTGCACGGCATCCCGGACCTGGTCGTCGACGTCTACGTCAACGGCGACCTCACCCTGGACGACTTCGAGCCCGGCGACCTCGCCGGCCCGCTCGCCCTTCCGGCCGGCACCTACTCGGTCGCCATCACCGCGGCGGACGCGGCGGACGACAGCTCGCCCGTCCTCGGCCCGATCGACCTCCCGCTCGAGGCGGGCATGAACTACACGGCGGCCGCCCACCTGCAGGCCGACGGCACGCCGACCGCGGCGCTGTTCACCAACGACATCTCGAACACCGCTGCCGGTGAGGGCCGCCTGACGGTCCGTCACGCCGCCGCGGCGCCCGAGGTCGACATCCTCGCGGGCGGCTCGCCGGTCCTCACGGCCGTCGCCAACGGCGAGGAGGGCATCCTCAACCTCCCGGCCGGCACCGTCTCCGCGGCTGTCGCGGCCACGGGCACGACCGACCCGGTCATCGGCCCGGCCGACGTCAACGTCCAGGAGGGCGTCAACACCATCGTCTACGCCTGGGGCAGCCTCGAGGACGGCAACCTCGCCCTCGCGATCCAGACGATCGAGGGCCTGCACTCTGCTCCGTCCGGTGTCCCCGGTGGTGAGCTGGGTCTCGCCGCTCAGCAGTCGTCGACCCCCTGGGTGGTCGGCGCGGCGCTGCTGGCGGCGGCGGGCGTCGCCTTCGCCGTCCGTCGTCAGACGGTGTCGGTGAAGAACGACTGACCCGACCGGTCGGGGGTGCGGGCCCCGTCCCCTTCCTGGGACCCGCGCCCCCGGCTCGAACCGGGTCGTCCCCCCGGTTCACGGTCTCGCCGCGGGCCCGTCGTCACGGCG
>NZ_CAMPHH010000334.1 GCF_946885855.1 uncultured Actinotalea sp.
GCCTCGTCCCCCGCCCACACCGCGCCGGCGGCGACCGCGACCGCGGTGAGGGCGCCGAACAGCCGTCCGGCGGGCCTCCCGCCACGGCGCGCGGCACGGCGCTCCATGCGCCGCAGGACGCGCTGCGTCCGACGCAGCTCGCGCCGCTCGGCGCGGCCCGCTGACGTACCCATGCCGTGATCGTCTCCGATCCCGCGCCGCTGCGCCCGGCGACGGCGACGCGGGTGGGCGGCGGACGGAGCGGAGCAGGCCAGCCCCCGGGAGCACGAGGTCCCACGACGCGGGTCCGCCTGTCGGTACCGCTTTGGCCGGCCACGGCATCGGCGGGATGATGACGTCGTGCTGCGCGCCCTGCTCCTGGAGAGCCTCCACCCCGTCGCCACCTCCCTCCTCCGCTCCGGCGGCGTCGAGGTCGTCACGCGCACCGGCGCGCTCGACGAGGACGAGCTCGCGGACGCGCTGCAGGGCGTGCACCTCCTCGGCATCCGCTCCAAGACGCAGGTGACCGAGCGCGTCCTGGACCGGGCCCCGGACCTGCTCGCCGTGGGCGCGTACTGCATCGGCACGAACCAGATCGACCTGGCGGCCGCGGCGCAGCGGGGCGTCGCCGCCTTCAACGCGCCGTTCTCCAACACCCGGTCGGTCGTCGAGATCACGCTCGCGGAGATCATCGCGCTGACCCGGCGCCTCACCGAGCGCGACAAGGCACTGCACGCCGGCGTGTGGGACAAGTCCGCCGAGGGCGCCCACGAGGTCCGGGGACGGACCCTCGGCATCGTCGGCTACGGCAACATCGGTACGCAGCTGTCCGTGCTCGCGGAGGCGCTGGGCATGTCGGTCGTGTTCTACGACTCGGCCGAGAGGCTCGCCCTCGGCAACGCCCGGCGCCTGCACTCGCTCGACGAGCTGCTGGAGGTCGCCGACGTCGTGACGCTCCACGTGGACGGCCGGGGCGGCAACGCCGGGATGTTCGGTCGCCCGCAGTTCTCCCGGATGAAGCAGGGCTCGCTCTTCCTCAACCTCTCCCGCGGCTTCGTCGTGGACTACGCCGCGCTGCGGGACCACGTGCTGTCCGGGCACATCGCGGGCGCCGCGGTCGACGTCTTCCCCGACGAGCCCAAGCGTCGCGGCGACGCGTTCGAGTCCGACCTGCGCGGCCTGCCCAACGTCATCCTCACCCCGCACATCGGGGGCTCCACCGAGGAGGCGCAGGAGTCCATCGGGCAGTTCGTCTCGACCAAGCTGCTCCAGTACGTCTCGCACGGGTCGACCACGCTCAGCGTCAACCTGCCCAACCTGGCCCTGGACGAGCGCACCGGGTCGCACCGCCTCGTCCACCTCCACCACAACACCCCGGGCGTGCTGGCCGGGATCAACCAGGTGCTCGCCGAGCACCAGGTCAACATCGAGGCCCAGCTGCTCTCGACCCGGGGCGACCTCGGTTACGTCGTGACGGACGTGGGCAGCGACCTGGGCCCCGAGGTGTGCGCGACGCTGGGCGGGATGGCGCAGACCATCCGCCTGCGGGTGCTGAGCTGAGGGGCCCGGCCGTGCACCAGCCCGCGCCCGACCGCTACGACACCATGACGTACCGCCGCGCCGGGCGGTCCGGGCTGGACCTCCCGGCCGTCTCCCTCGGCCTCTGGCAGAACTTCGGCTCCGCGGACCCGTTCGAGACCCAGCGGGCGATCGTCCTGCGCGCCGTCGACCGCGGCGTCACCCAGATCGACCTCGCCAACAACTACGGGCCCCCACCCGGCGCCGCGGAGGAGAGCTTCGGGCGCCTCCTGGCCACGGACCTGCGGGGCCTGCGCGACGAGCTGGTCGTCACGACCAAGGCCGGCTACCGGCAGTGGCCCGGGCCCTACGGGGAGTTCGGCTCGCGCAAGTACCTGCTCGCCTCCCTCGACGCCTCCCTGCGCCGCCTCGGCCTGGACACGGTCGACATCTTCTACAGCCACCGCTACGACGCGGACACGCCGCTGGAGGAGACGCTCGGGGCCCTGAAGACCGCGGTCGACTCGGGCCGCGCGATCTACGCCGGGATCTCCTCCTACTCCGCGCGGCGCACCGTGGAGGCGCTCGAGGTGGCGGACCGGATCGGCCTGCGACTCCTCGTCCACCAGCCCTCGTACTCGATGCTCAACCGGTGGATCGAGCAGCCCGACGACGGTGCGGACGGCCGGAGCCTGCTCGACGTCGTCGGCGACGCGGGTCTCGGCGCGGTCGTCTTCTCGCCGCTGGCCCAGGGCATGCTCACGGGCAAGTACCTCGACGGCGTGCCCGAGGGGTCCCGGGCGGCGCGGGGCGGGTCGTTCCGGCCGCAGTTCCTCACGCAGGAGGTCGTCGGGCACCTGCGCGAGCTCGCCGCGATCGCGGCGGGCCGCGGTCAGTCCCTGGCCCAGATGGCCCTCTCCTGGGCCCTGCGGGACCCCCGCGTGACCTCGGTGCTCATCGGAGCCAGCTCGCCCGCGCAGCTCGACGAGAACCTCGCCGCGCTGGACCGCCTGGACTTCGACGCCGACGAGCTCCGTCGCATCGACGCGCACGCGGTGGACGCCGGCATCAACATCTGGGCCCCCCGCTCCAGCGACCTGTAGGGGTCCGGGAGCGCGGTCGAGCCCCTCCGTCGGCACACAGCGACGCACGTCACACCCGTCCGGGCGAGCAGGCGCCCCGGGGCCCGCGCGAACCTACGGTTCCGTAGGTAACGTCGGTCCTGTGACCGACGACGTCCCGGTGCCGAGCCGGCCTGCTGATCCACGACGACCCTGGACCACGTCCTACGGACCGGGCGTCCCGCTCGACATCGAGCCCGTGACCGAGTCCGTGACCCGCAACCTCGACCGGGCCGCGCACGAGCACCCGGCGCGGGTCGCGACCGACTTCCTCGGCGCGGTCGCGACCTACGCGACCCTGCACCGCCGGGTGCTGCGTGCCGCCGGAGCGCTGCGGGAGCTCGGCGTGAGCGCCGGCGACCGGGTCGCGCTCGTCCTGCCGAACAGCGCCACGCACGTCGTCGCCTTCTACGCGGTGCTCCGCCTCGGCGCCGTCGTCGTCGAGCACAACCCGACCTACACGGCCGGTGAGCTCGAGCACCAGCTGCGCGACAGCGGGGCGACGGTCGTCCTGGCGTGGGAGAAGGCCGTCGACGCCGTCCTCACCGCGCGTCCGGGGACGGACGTCCGCCACGTCGTGGCCGTCGACCTGAGCGCCGACCTGCCGCTGGTCAAGCGCCTCGCGCTGCGGTTGCCCGTCGCGGCGGCCCGGAGCACGCGGGAGAGCATGCGTTCCCCCGTGCCCGCCGACGTGCCGCGCTGGGACCGCCTCGTGCGCGC
>NZ_CAMPHH010000335.1 GCF_946885855.1 uncultured Actinotalea sp.
GGGCAGGGCGGCCGGGTCCTGGAAGGCCGGGTCGAGCGCGAAGCGCCCGCCGGTGCGCCGGACGCCCCGGACGAAGCGCGCGCCGTCGGCGTACTGCGCGAGCTTGGCGTCCATCCCCACGAACCGGCGGACCAGGCCCTCGACGCCACGCGCCCGGCCGCGCCGCGCCGTCATCCGGGCGCGCAGCCGCTTGAGGCTCGGGATCGCACGGCGGCCGACGGCGTCCATGGTCACGTCCGCGTGCCCCTCGAGCAGGGCCATGACCGCCGTGACGCGCTCGACCCGCTCGCGCTGCTCGGCGTCGAGCGCGAGGTCCAGCACCGACCAGTCCGACGGGAGGCGACCGTCGCGCCAGGTACGGACGCCGCGGACGGCGGCGGCGGCGAGGTCACCCAACGAGTCGGTCGCGCCGAGGTCGTGCGCGAGGCCCGCGACCTCGGCGCGCAGGTGGTCCGCCAGCCACGGGGCCGCGGCGAACTGGAGCGCGTGGGTCTGCTCGTGGACGCAGACCCACAGCCGGAAGTCCGCAGGGTCGGCGGAGAGCGCGCGCTCGACGTGGAGCACGTTGGGCGCCACGAGCAGCAGTCGCCCTCCGGCAGGTGCGCCGAACGGGTCGAACTGGCCCAGCACCCGGCCGGCGAGGAGGCCCAGGAGCGACGCCGTCTGCGCCGTGGCGCCGGACGGGACCCGGCGGCGGGACCCCGTGTCGGGAGCGGCCGCCTCGCCGAGCAGCGAGGCGAAGGACTGCGCGGCGGCCCGGGACCACCCGGGTCGGTCGACCACGAGCACCGTGGCCGCGAGCTCGTCCGTGCCCGCCCGCTCGATCGAGGGACCGAGCCGGGACGCCCGCAGGGCCAGGGAGCGCGCCCGGACGGCGGCGTCCCGCAGCTCGTCGACCACGTGCAGCAGCTCCTCGCGGCTCGCCGTCGGCCCCGGCGCGACCAGCCGCCCCGCCCAGCGTCCGGCGAGATCCCAGTCGACGTCGAGGCCGGGCGCTGCCCCACCCGTCGCCGACGGCGTGCCCGGGTCCGACGAGCCGGCCGGTCGGCTCGGCTCCGCCGAGGGATCGTGCGGCGTGGCGGTCATCGCGTCACGGTAGCGGGCACGCGCACCCGGCGAGCTGCTGGACCAGGGCGTCGATGACCCGACGCGGCCCCAGCTGCCCGCCGGGGGGCGTGGCGTCGGCGACCACGGCGAAGAGCAGGACCCGGCCCTCGACCGTGACGAGGCTGCCGGCGAGCGACGTCGTCCCCGGCAGGCTCCCGGTCTTGGCGCGCACCAGGCCGCGGCCGGGCGCGTCCGCGAAGCGGTCCGCGAGGGTGCCCTCCCACCCGCCGATGGGCAGGTCCACGAGGACGGTCCGCAGGCCGGGGTCGAGCGACGCGGCGCGCAAGGCGTCGACGAGCTGCTCGGCGGTCAGGAGCGACCCCTCGGCCAGCCCGCTCGCATCGGCGAGCGTCGCGCCCGACAGGTCCACGCCGAGGCGCCCCACCTCGGCGAGCACCGCCCGCGTGGCCCCCTCGAAGCTGCCCGGCAGCCCCTGGTCGACCGCGACGAGCCGGCCGAGCGCCTCGGACACCGTGTTGTCCGAGGTGCTGAGCACGTACTCGACCACGTCCCGCACGGGCGCCGACTGCACCGCCGCGATGCGCAGCGCCCCGTCCGCGGCGGTCCGGCGCTCGGTCGTCGTGACGGTGATGCCGCGCTCGCCGAGGAGGTCGGCGAAGACCCCCGCGGCGTGCAGGGTCGGGTCGGCGTGCCGCGGGGGGTACGGCTCCTCGCGCGTCTTGGCGATGTTCACCTGCAGCGGGGTCACCGGCGCCACGAAGCCCAGGGACAGGGAGTCCGGCTCCCAGCCCGGCGCGACGGCCGGGCCGCTGAACACGGTCTCGTCGACGCCGAGCGACACCTCCGTGACGCCGGCGAGGGAGAGGGCGCGGGCGGTCTGGTCCGCGAGGTCGGCGAGCCCGGCGCGGCCGTTCGTCGCCGTCGGGTCCCCGGCGCCGGCCGCGAGCATGACGTCACCCCCGGCGACGAGCGTGATCCGCCCGGCACCCTCCTGGACGACCGACGTCTCCACGGTGGCGTCCGGGCCGAGTGCCCGCACGGCCGCGATGGCCGTCAGGATCTTCGCGGTGGACGCCGGCTCGCGCAGGCCCTCCGGGCTCGAGACCGCGAGCACCTCCCCGGTGAGCTGGTCGGCGACCACGACGCCGACGGAGGTCCCCATCCACGGGTGCACCACGGCGGCGTCGACCGCCGCCTGGAGGGCGTCCGCGTCCGGCAGGGGCGCGTCCGTCGCCGGTCCCGCGGCCACGTCGATCTCCGGGGGCGGGACCGCCGCGGGCGGCGTGGGGAACGGGGACGGGCTCGACGGCGGCGGCGCGAGGGTGAGGACGCCGGGCACGCGGTCGTACGCGTCGGCGACCCCGTAGCCCGCCCCGCCGACGACCAGCACGGCGACCAGCGCACCGACCACGCGCGCGCCTCGTGCCATGCCGTCCCACCCTCCTCGATCGTCTTCCGGTCCGGGCCCGCGGGGCCCCGGGGGCTTCGGTGCGTCACACTAGTGACCCCGTCTGACATCACCGGCCACCCGGCGCGACCCGAGCACCCCGCGCGCGTGGCCGACGAGCGGGCCCACCGGGCCGAGGAGGAGAGCTGTGGAGTTCGACGTCACGATCGAGATCCCGAAGGGCCAGCGCAACAAGTACGAGGTGGACCACGAGACGGGCCGGATCCGCCTGGACCGCATGCTCTTCACCTCGACGCGCTACCCGGACGACTACGGCTTCATCGACGGCACCCTCGGCGAGGACGGTGATCCGCTGGACGCCCTCGTCCTGCTCGAGGAGCCGACCTTCCCCGGCTGCCTGATCCGCTGCCGCGCGCTGGGCATGTTCCGCATGAGCGACGAGGCGGGCGGCGACGACAAGGTCCTCTGCGTCCCGTCCGGCGACACCCGCGCCTCGTGGCGTCAGGACATCGACGACGTCAGCGAGTTCCACCGCCTCGAGATCCAGCACTTCTTCGAGGTCTACAAGGACCTCGAGCCCGGCAAGTCCGTCGAGGGCGCGCACTGGGTGGGCAAGGCCGAGGCCGAGGCGGAGATCCTGCGCTCCTTCGACCGCGCGAAGGAAGCCGGTCACCACAGCATCTGACGCGCGGACCCCTCGGACCCGGCACCGCCGGGGCCCATCCCGCACGACGACGACGGCGCCCGGTCACCCCCCGAGGTGTCCGGGCGCCGGTCTCTTATAAACAAATACGAGCCCACGAGACACAGAGCGATCGCGGATTCCGTCTTGTGGGTGGAAAGG
>NZ_CAMPHH010000336.1 GCF_946885855.1 uncultured Actinotalea sp.
CCCCCGGCCCATCGGTCGGACCGACCCACCGCCGACCCACCGCCGACCCGCCGCATCACCTCCCGCAGGAACCGATCCAGAGCACGAGCAGCACGAGCAGCACGAGCACCACCTACTCCCCAGGACGCACCGCGCAGGACGGCCCCGAGCCGGACCACCCGGTGCGGGCCGCAGGCACACGACTGGCACGAAGGAGTTCCAGATGACCGCGTACACACCCACCGTCACCGGGACGGGGGCCAAGGCGACCGTCCAACGCTTCGGCGGCTACCTCGCCGGCATGGTGATGCCCAACATCGGCGCGTTCATCGCCTGGGGCCTCATCACGGCGCTGTTCATCCCGACCGGCTGGACGCCGAACGAGACCATGGCCGGCCTCGTCGGGCCGATGATCACCTTCCTGCTGCCGCTGCTCATCGGCTTCACGGGCGGCCGGATGGTCCACGGCAACCGCGGCGGCGTCGTCGGAGCCGTCGCCACGATGGGCGTCATCGTCGGCACCGACACCCCCATGTTCCTCGGCGCGATGCTCATGGGTCCGCTCGGTGCCTTCCTCATCAAGAAGGTCGACGAGCAGGTCCAGCACCGCACCAAGGCCGGCTTCGAGATGCTCATCGACAACTTCACCGCCGGCATCATCGGTGGTGCTGCGGCGATCGGTGGCCTGCTGGCCATCGGACCCGTCGTCAACACCCTCATGGGCTGGGCCGAGGCGGGCGTGAACTTCCTCGTCGAGAACAGCCTGCTGCCCCTGGCGTCCCTCCTCATCGAGCCGGGCAAGGTGCTCTTCCTCAACAACGCGATCAACCAGGGCGTCCTCACGCCGCTCGGCGCCGCGCAGTCGGAGTCCACGGGGCAGTCGATCCTGTTCATGCTCGAGACGAACCCGGGACCGGGCCTCGGCATCCTCGCCGCGTTCCTCTTCTTCGGGCCGCGCCTGCTGCGCCCGTCCGTCCCCGCGGCGATCGTCATCCACTTCTTCGGCGGCATCCACGAGATCTACTTCCCGTACGTCCTCATGAAGCCGCAGCTCATCGTCGCGGCGATCCTCGGCGGTGCCTCCGGCATCCTGACGAACATCACCTTCGGCTCGGGCCTCGTCGCTTCGCCGTCGCCCGGCTCGATCTTCGCGTACATGGCCATGACGCCCCGCGGCGCGCACCTGGCGGTGCTGTTCAGCATCGTCGTCGCCGCCGCCGTGAGCTTCGTGGTCGCCGCGCTCCTCCTGGGCCTCGGTCGCAAGGAGAAGGCCGAGGCCGCCGACGACGCCGCGGCGGACCTCGACGCCGCGCAGGCCGAGGTGGCGGACCGCAAGGCCGCCGCGAAGGCCGCCGCCGGCGCCCCGCGCGCCGACGAGGCGCCGTCGGCCGGCACCGCCCACTGACCGCCCCGACGAACCAGGAGGACACCATGGCCACCCTCGACGGAAGTGCCGTCAAGAAGCTCGTCGTCGCGTGCGACGCCGGCATGGGCAGCAGCGTCATGCTGGCCAGCACGGTGCGCAAGCAGCTCGCGAAGCAGGGCGTGACGGTGGAGCACAGGCCGGTCGCGGAGATCCCCGCGGACGCCGACGTCGTGCTCACCCACGCCGGCCTCGCGGAGCGCGCCCGGGGCGTCGTCCCCGACGTGCCTGTGGTGCCGTTCCAGCTCTTCCTCGGCGACCCGGCCGTGACGAAGGTCGTCACGGCCATCCAGAAGGGCGCGACGGTCGATGTCTGACCTCGACGTGGCCACCCTGCTGCCCACCGGGGCCATTCGGCTGGCCGAGCGGGCGGCCGACCGCGACGCGGCGGTCCGGCTCTGCGGGCACGTGCTCGTGGAGTCCGGCGCCGTCGGCCCGGAGTACGTCGACGCGATGCTCGAGCGCGAGGCCTCGATCTCGACCTACGTCGGCGAGGGCGTGGCCATCCCGCACGCGACGCTCGCCGGCAAGGAGGCGGTGCTGCGCGACGGCTTGTGCTTCGTGAGGTTCCCCGCGGGCGTGGACTGGGACGGGTTCCCCGTCGCGGTCGCGATCGGGATCGCCGCGAAGGGCGACGGCCACGTGCAGCTGCTCGCCGAGCTCGCCCAGGTCCTGCTCGACCCGGAGCGCGCGGAGGCCCTGCGCACCGCCGAGGACGCCGAGACGGTCGTCCGCATGCTCACCCCTGCCCAGGACGACTGAGATCCCGGGCCCACCCGAAGGAGAACCATGAGAGTCGCCCGCTTCCACGCCCCCGGTGACGTCCGCCTCGAGGACGCCCCGGAGCCGACGCCGGGCCCCCACGACGTGAAGATCCGCGTCCGGGCCTGCTCGACCTGCGGCACGGACGTGAAGATCTCGAAGTTCGGTCACCACCACATCCACCCCCCGCGCGTCATGGGCCACGAGATCGCCGGCGAGGTCGTGGAGGTGGGCGCCGAGGTGACCGGGTGGGCGGCGGGCGACCGCGTCCAGGTCATCGCGGCGATCCCGTGCGGCACGTGCCGCGACTGCCGAGCCGGGCGCATGACGATCTGCCCGAACCAGACCTCCATGGGCTACCACTACGACGGCGGCTTCGCCGAGTACATGGTCGTGCCCAAGGCGGTGCTCGACGTCGACGGGCTCAACCGGATCCCCGGGGGCATCGGGTTCGACGAGGCCTCCGTCGCGGAGCCCCTGGCGTGCGCGCTCAACGCGCAGGAGCTCGTCCGGATCGAGCCGGGGGACGACGTCGTCGTCATGGGGTCCGGGCCCATCGGGTGCTTGCACGTCCGGCTCGCCCGCGCCCGGGGCGCCGGCCGGGTCTTCCTCGTGGAGCTCAGCCGCGCCCGGCTGGACATGGCGTCCGCCCTCGTCGAGCCGGACGCGGCGATCTGCGCGGACGAGGTGGACCCGGTCGCGACCGTCCTCGAGCTCACCGAGGGGCGGGGGGCGGACGTCATCATCACGGCCGCGGCGTCGGGCAAGGCGCAGGAGCAGGCGATCCAGATGATCGCCCGGCAGGGCCGGATCAGCTTCTTCGGCGGCCTGCCCAAGGACGACCCGATCATCCGGCTCGACTCCAACCTCGTGCACTACCGCGAGCTGATGATCATCGGGGCGAACGGGTCCAGCCCGGAGCACAACAAGCGGGCGCTGCAGCTCATCGCGAGCGGCGAGGTGCCCGTCAAGGACCTGATCACCCACCGGCTGCCGCTGGAGGGCGTGCTCGACGGCATCGGGATCGTGTCCCGCGGCGAGGCCATCAAGGTCACGATCGAGCCCTGAGGGGCTCGACGAGGGTCCCGAGCCCTGAGGGGCTCGAC
>NZ_CAMPHH010000337.1 GCF_946885855.1 uncultured Actinotalea sp.
GCCCGCCCCCGCCTACCATGACGCGGGTGACGACCACGCGGGGGGCCGCCGACGCCCGCACCGCCGCTGCCCCGCCGGCCGGCCCGCGGGCGGTCCGCAGCAGCCTGGGCTGGGCCGTCACGGTCGCGGTGACCGCGGTCGCCGCCGCCCTCCGGCTGCCGGCCCTGGACCGGCCCGCCACGCTCGTCTTCGACGAGACGTACTACGTCAAGGACGCGTGGACGCTCGTCTCGCTCGGCTACGAGGCGCAGTGGCCCGGCGACAAGGACGCCGTCGACGCGGCGTTCGCGGCCGGGGACGTCGACGGCTGGTCGACGGAGCCCTCGTACGTCGTCCACCCGCCGGTCGGCAAGCTCCTCATCGGGCTGGGGATGCGGCTCCTCGGTGCGGACGACCCGGTCGGCTGGCGGCTGGCCGCCGCCGTCGCCGGGGTGCTGGCCGTGCTGCTCGTCACCCGGGCCGGGATGCGCCTGCTCGGCTCCGTGTGGGCCGGCGGGCTCGCCGGCCTGCTGCTCGCGGTCGACGGCTCGGCCGTGGCGCACTCCCGGACGTCCCTGCTCGACGGGTTCCTCATGGTGCTCGTCCTCGGGGCCTTCACGGCGCTGCTGGTCGACCGCGACGCCGCGCGGGGCCGGCTGGCCCGGCTCACCGCCCCGCCGCGCGCCCCCTCCGGCTGGGGCCCGGCGCTGGGCCTGCGGCCCTGGCGCCTCCTCGCCGGGGTGCTGCTCGGGCTCGCCGTCGGCACCAAGTGGTCCGCGCTCGCCTTCGTCGCCGTCCTCGGGCTGCTCACGGTCGGCTGGGACGCCGCCGCCCGGCACGCCGCCGGGGTGCGGCGCCCGGTCGTCGGTGCGTTGGTCCGCGACGCCGGCCCGGCGTTCGCGTCAACGGTCCTCGTCGGCGCCCTGACGTACCTGGCGTCGTGGACGTCGTGGTTCCGGTCCCCGGGCGCCTACGGGCGGCAGTGGGCCGTCGAGCACCCCGGCGAGGGCCCCACGTGGCTGCCGGAGGGTCTGCGCTCGCTGGTCCGCTACCACCAGGACATGTGGGGCTTCCACACGACGCTGACCGCGGAGCACTCCTACGCCGCGCACCCCGCGGGCTGGCTGCTGCAGCTGCGACCGACGAGCTTCTACTGGGCCGACCCGGCTCCCGACCCGGCGCTGTGCGGGGCGGACCGCTGCGCGCAGGCGATCACCTCCCTCGGCAACCCGCTGGTGTGGTGGCTCGGGACGGCCGCCGTCGTCGCGTGCGTGTGGTGGGTCCTGCGCCGGCGCGACGGCGTCGCGGTGGCCTGCCTCTCCGGCGTGGCCGCCGGCTGGCTCCCCTGGTTCGTCTACAGCGAGCGGACGATCTTCACGTTCTACGCCGTGGTCCTGCTGCCGTGGCTCGTCCTGTGCCTCGCGTACGCGACGCAGCGCGTCCTGCGCTGGGCCGCCCGTCGGCCGGACTGGACGCCGGCCGTGCGCGTGGTGGTCGGGGCTGCCGTCCTGGCCGTGATCGCGGTCGGACTGTGGTTCTGGCCGCTGTGGACGGCCCAGGTCATCCCGTTCCGCGTGTGGCAGATGCACATGTGGCTGCCGGGCTGGGTCTGATCAGGCCGGAGACCGCAGACCGGAAGGCGCGGCGCCGAGGGCCGAGCCGAGTGCCGAGTGCCGAGTGCCTCAGCGGACCGGAGCAGGCACCGGCAGCCCGTTGAGCGCCCACCGGGGCCGCTCACCCTCGACCCGTGTCGCGAAGGACGACCACCCGGTCGCGCCGGGACCGCTCCACGCCATCTCGGCGACCGCGGCCAGATCCGGCAGGAGCGCCGCGAAGAGGCCGTCGCGCGTGCCCCCGTGGCGGCCACCGAGCACGGCCTCGACGCCGTGGACCGCCGTCGGCGGCAGCCCGGCCGCCGCAGCGTCGCCCACCGGGTCGACCGCGTACCGCTCGCGCAGGCCGCCCTCGCCGCGTCCGAGGTCGAGGCCGGGCGGGGAGAGCACGAGCCGGGCGCCGTCGTCGACGGCGGCGCGGACCCCCGCGGCACGGACGTCGCGCACCTGGAGCAGGTGCCGGGGGTGGCGCGCCGCGCTGAGCGCGGGCGCCGCGCACTGCCAGGCCATGACGACGGCGCCCGCCGCGGCCACCTCGTCGGCCGCGCGACCGACCCGGTCGCCGCAGCGCCGGCCCGCCGCGTCGTCGGACCCGGCGCCGAGCCCACCGACGTGCACGACGTGGGAGCGCGTCGTCGTCGCGACGCGGCTGAGGACCCGGGCGGTCTCCGCGTCCGGCAGCTCCTCCGCGACGTCGATCTCCGGCACGACGGCGATGTGCCGGCCGCCCGCGTAGGCCTGGAGCTCGGCGAAACCGCTCGCCACCTCGCCGCCCTCGTCCAGGACCTCGGTCACCCACGCGACGCCGTCGGCGACGCGGATGTGCAGCACGTTGAGCTTGAGCGTCGCCAGGAGGTTGACCAGGGACTTGGCGTCCGGCAGTGCGAGCGGCGCCTCCGACACGTCGACGAGCACCCCGCGCCAGGGCAGGCGCGGGTGATCGACCACCGTCCCGCAGCGCACCCGGGGCCAGGCGCCGTCGCCGAGGTCCACCATCTGCAGCAGGGAGACCACGCCCCGGACCAGGCCGGCCGCCGTCACGGCGACCACCTCGACGCGGTCCGTCGCGACGCTCAGCCGGTACGCCTCGCGCGCGAGGTCCCCGGGCAGCGCCGGGTCCAGACCCAGCACGCGCAGCGCCGCAGCCACCTCGGCCGGGCCGGCGTCCGGCGGCGCGGCGAGCCGCAGTACGACGCTGCCGGACGCGCCGTCGTCGGTGTGGACCATCGCCACGGGGAACGACCCGAGCCGGCCGATGCGGTCCGCCACGAGCACCCCGACGCCCACGGCCTCCGCCTCGTCGCCGACGACGACGCGGACGCCGGGCCCCAGGGTGAACGGCACGTCCGACGTGGCGTGCGCCCGCACCGGCGCGGGCAGGATGCCCAGCGAAGCCATGGTTCTCCCGTCGCTCGCCCCCGCGCGAACGCCCAGCGTACGGCGGGCAACGGGAGCGGGCAGCCGCCGCTCGGGGGACGCTGCGACCTCGGTGCCGGAGCGCCCTGCGCTGCCTCCCGGCCGGTGCGCGGCCGCCCCGGGGGGCGGGCGCCGCCGCTGCATGCGGAAGGCCCCGGCGCACCGCGGCGGAACCGCGTGGGCCGGGGCCTTCCCGGGGTGGAGCTGAGGGGATTCGAACCCCTGACCTTCTCATTGCGAACGAGACGCGCT
>NZ_CAMPHH010000338.1 GCF_946885855.1 uncultured Actinotalea sp.
GACCCGCCCGATCCGCTGCTCAGCTCCCAGGAGACCCGGTGACCGAGGACCACTACTTCACGGCCGCCCCCGCATCGGCGGACGAGCGACGCACGCTCCAGGTCGTCCTGGCCGGCCGCGAGGTCGAGGTCGAGACCGCCGGGGGCGTCTTCTCCCCCGACCACGTGGACCTCGGCACGCGGGTCCTGCTCCGGACGGTGCCGGAACCGCCGGCCGAGGGCGACCTGGTCGACGTCGGCTGCGGCTGGGGACCCGTCGCGCTCGCGCTCGCCCTCCGCTCCCCCGCGGCACGGGTCTGGGCGGTGGACGTCAACGAGCGCGCCCTGGACCTCGTCCGCCGCAACGCCGGCCGCCTGGGCCTGGACAACGTCACCGCGGTGACCCCGGGCGAGGTGCCGGCGGGGCTGCGGCCGACGACAATCTGGTCGAACCCGCCGATCCGGGTCGGCAAGGCCGCCCTGCACGACCTGCTGAGGACGTGGTTGGGGCGTCTGACCCCCGACGGCGACGCGTACCTCGTGGTGCAGCGGAACCTCGGGGCCGACTCGCTGCAGGCCTGGCTGCGTGCGGAGCTCGGCTGCCCCGCCGAGCGCGTCGCGAGCGCCAAGGGCTTCCGCGTCCTGCGGGTGGGGCGGCCGGTGGCGACCGCCTGAGGACCGCTCGGCCCGGTACGGCGGCCCGCTGAGGCGGCGCGGTCCGGCGGACCGGGGTGGACCGGCACCGCGTGACCTCAGTCCAGCGTGACGACGGCGTCCGCGACGAGGACGGCCGGACCGGCGAGCTCCACCCGGTCGCCCGGGAGCGCGGTGACCTGCACCGTGCCGCCCGGCACGTGGACCCACCACACCGCGGGCGCCTCCGGGCCCGCCCACGTCCGCACCGCCATCGCCGCGGCGCAGGCCCCGGTCCCGCAGGACCGGGTCTCACCGACCCCGCGCTCGTGCACGCGCATCCGGACCTCGCCGACGAGCCCGGTCGGCCCGTCCCGTTCCCCCAGCGGGACGGCGAGCTCGACGTTCGTCCCGTGCGGCGGCACCGGGGTCACCAGCGGGGCGACGGTGAGGTCGGCCGCCCCGAGCTCGGCCTCCCCGGCGAGCGCGACGACCGTGTGGGGGTTGCCCACGTCGACGGACAGCCCGGGGCGGGCGACGGGCAGGCCTCGTACCTCGACCTCGGCGTCACCGGCAGCGCCCCGGTCCGCCGCGGGCAGGTGCCAGGCGCCCATCTCGACGGCGTACCACGACCCGTGGGCGCCCGTGGGGTCCGCCACGCGACGCACCCGTCGCACACCCGCCCGGGTGCCCAGCACGAGCTCGCCGGTGCCGTCCCACGCGCCGAGCCGCTCGGCGAGGAGCGCGGTGACGCGGACGCCGTTCCCGCACATCTCCGCCGCGGTCCCGTCCGCGTTGCGGTAGTCCATGAACCACGTCGCGGCCGGCTCCTCGGCGAGGCACGCCCGCCCCTCGGGCAGGGACGCGCTCGGGGCGAGCCGGATGACGCCGTCGGCGCCGAGACCCGCACGGCGGTCCGCCAGGGCGCGGACGTCGGCCGGGAGCAGGTCGAGCGTGCCCGCGCGGTCGTCGACGAGGACGAAGTCGTTCTCGGTGCCGTGCCCCTTGACGACGGCGATCCGCCGCCGTCCTTCCACGGCGGCTCCGACAGCCACCACCGGCGCGACCGGCCATCGGGCGGCGTCGCCGGGAGCGGGCTGCGGTGCGGTCGAGGTCACGAGCCCAGCCTACGGTCGCGCTCGCCCGGGTCCGGGAGCGCCCCGGCGTCGGCCGAGGCGACGAGCGCGAGCGCCCGCTCGAGGAGGTCCGGCGCCCGCGCGTCCAGCCAGTGCACGCGGGGGTCGCGGCCGAACCAGCCCATCTGCCTGCGGGCCAGCCGCCGGGTGCCACCGACGACGGCGGCCCGCGCCTCCTCCTCGGTGACCTCCCCCCGGAGCAGCTGCAGCACCTCCGCGTACCCGACGGCCCGGGCCGCCGTCCGCCCCATCCTGACGGCGAGCGAGCGGACCTCGTCGACCAGGCCCTGGTCCCACATCCGCGCCACGCGCGCCGCGATGCGCTCGTCGAGGGCCGCGCGGTCGCAGTCCAGGCCGAGCTGGACCGCCGGGATCTCGTAGACGTGCTCCGGGAGCGTCGCGGAGTACGGCCGGCCGGTGATCCGGACGACCTCGAGGGCCCGGACGACGCGCCGCGTGTTGGCGCGGTCCACCCGGGCCGCGGCGACCGGGTCCAGCCGCGCGAGCTCGTCGTGCAGCAGGCCCGGCCCGCGCTCGGCGGCCTCCTGCTCGAGCGCCGCCCGGACCGCCGGGTCCGACGGCGGGAACTCCATCCGGTCCAGCAGCGCCCGGACGTAGAGCCCGGAGCCCCCGACGACGACGGGCCGTGCCCCGCGCTCCCCCACCGCGGCGACGTCGGCCCGCGCGTGCCGCTGGTATGCGGCGACGGTCGCGTCCTGCTCCACCTCGAGGACGTCGAGCTGGTGGTGCACGACGCCGCGCCGCTCCTGCGGCCGGAGCTTCGCGGTCCCGATGTCCATGCCGCGGTACAGCTGCATCGCGTCGGCGTTGACCACCTCCCCGCCGAGCGCGAGGGCGAGGTCCAGGCCGAGGTCGGACTTGCCCGTCGCGGTCGGCCCGACCACCGCGACGACGACCCCGGTCACGCGGGGGCCCAGTGCACCATGACGTAGGTGGTGCCCAGCGGCACGGCGCTGTGCAGGAGGGTGCCGCGCAGGAGGGCGTCGTGCGGGTGCGGACCTGCCCCGGCCGTCCCGGCCGCGCCGAGGAGCACCTGCCACGGCGCCCAGGCGCTCACGGCCAGCTCGACCGCCAGGCCGGCCTCGAGGTCGGCCAGGCGACCGACGGCGGCGGCGTCGAGGGCGACAAGATCCCGCTCGAGCCGCGCGTCGAGGTCGGCCGCCCGCGGGTCGTCGGGCAGCGGCGCGTCGGGGCCCCGGCGCGCGCTGAGCGCACCCAGCAGGAGCAGCGCCGTCGCGCCGTCGGCGACCTCCGCCGCGCCGAGCGCGCGCAGCCCGGCGGCGTCGCGCGGGCCGTCGGCCAGCAGCAGCACGTCCGTGGGGCCGGTCCAGCCCTGGTCGGCGAGGAGGGCGAGCCCCACCGACGCCCCGGGGTCCGGTACGACGGTCGACCCGCCCGCCCCGGTCCCACCCGTGGCGGGCGCGGCCGGGGCGGCGTCGGTGCCCGGCCTGGTCCACCGCTCGTCCGGGACGCCGG
>NZ_CAMPHH010000339.1 GCF_946885855.1 uncultured Actinotalea sp.
CTGCAGGACGGTCTGACCGGACTGCTGACCGGTTTGCGGTTCGGACACGGCGGGCGGGGCGGGCTCGACGGGCGGGGCGAGCGCCGGTGGGGAGGCGGACGGGTCGACCGCGACACCGTCGGCCAGGGTGGCGAGGACGTGGGCGAGGCTCGCGCGCAGGTGGACGGCCGTCGCCTGGGCGGCGAGGACCGCGTCCCCGTCGGCGACCGCCTCGGCGATGAGACGGTGCTCGTCCGCGGCACTCAGAAGGCGGTCGGTGTCGCTGTGCGCCAGCCGCCGCACCCGCGCCACGTGCGCGCGCAGGGCGACGAGCGACCGGTGCAGGTGGCGGCTCGCCATGGCCTCGTCGAGCGCCGCGTCGAGGTCGCCGACGAGCGCGTAGTACGCGCTCCGGTCCGGGTCGTCGTCGGCGAGCAGCACCGACGCGCGCCTGAAGCGCTCCGCGAGGGCGGTGAACGCCTCGGGCCGCCCACGGCGTGCCGCCAGCCGGGCGGCCTGCGTCTCGAGGGCCTCGCGCAGCTCGAAGAGGTGGACGACGTCGTCGGCGTCGACACCGGAGACGACCAGCGTGCGACCGCGGCCGACGACGGCGAGCCCCTCGGCCGCGAGCCGGCCTAGCGCCTCGCGCAGGGGCGTGCGGGAGACGCCCCACCGCGCGGCCTGCTCCACCTCGCCGAGCTCGGTGCCCGGGGGCAGGTGCCACGCGACGATCTCCTCGCGCAGGGCCCGGTAGACCCGCTCGCTCGCTCGCACCGTGGCGACGATACCCCTCGCAACGACCTTTGTATACAAAACCGGCCTCGGGGCGGTCCTCACGACCCGTCGGAGGCCGTCCCTGCATACACACAGAGCGCACCGCGGTACCGCATGCTGCTCCGCAGCCACCCTGCCGCACCGCCTGGAACGGCAGGTGAGCGGGCGCAACGGCCGTGGCCGCGCGCGAGGACCTTCGCCCCTGGAGCGAGGCGGTCGGCGGGCCCACGGTGGAAGCGGACACCCGGCGCCCGGATGTCGACGGTGAGCGCACGGACGGACACGGGCGGCAGCGTCGCCCGCCGAGGAGGAACCATGAGCCAGCCCGTCCCCCAGCAGCCCTGGGAGTACCAGGCCCAGCAGTACGCCGACTACACCGATCCCGAGCTGCGCGCCCGAGCCCGGAAGCGACTCGACGACCGCCGCGGCCTCGGCGCCCACGCCCTGGCCTACGTGCTCGTCAACGGGTTCCTCGTCGTCATCTGGGTGCTGAACGGCACGGACACGTTCTTCTGGCCCGTCTTCGTCCTCCTCGGCTGGGGGATCGGCCTGGCGTTCAACGCCTGGGACGTGCTGTTCCCCGGCCCCTCCGAGGAGCGCATCCGCGCGGAGATGGACCGGCTGCGCCGCGCCTGAGGTGCGCCCGCGCGCTCCCGCCCCTAGGCCGTCCGGGGGGCGCGGCGCCCGTCCCCGCCGCGCCCTGAGAGCGCGCCCAGCCGCGAACCCTTGACACGGCCCGGGCGCGCGCTCAAGTCTGCCTCCATCACCCGCGTTCAGTGGCATTGAACACTTGCGCGGCGGCTCACCTGCGATGACGGAGGTATCCATGAGCGCGACCCCGGACCACGGCGTCCCCCACGACCACGACGGTCGGCCGAAGGTCTTCCGGAACGGCACCGTCCTCACCATGGACGACAGCAAGACGGTCCTCAAGAACGCCGACGTCCTCGTCGTCGGCGACCGGATCGAGGCGATCGGCACGGGCCTGGCGGTCCCCGAGGGCACGATCGAGATCGACGCGACCGACGGCATCGTCATGCCCGGCATGATCGACACCCACCGCCACATGTGGCAGACGGCCATGCGCGCGTACGGTGCCGACTGGACCCTCACCCAGTACTTCGTCTGGTACTACCTCGAGCACGGCAAGACGTTCCGCCCGCAGGACATCCACGCCGGCAACCTGCTCGCGGCCGTCGAGTCCCTCGACGCCGGTGTCACCACCACCGTCGACTGGTCCCACGGTCTGCAGACGGTCGACCACGCCGACGCCGCCGTCGACGCGCTCGAGGCGGTCCCGGGCCGCTTCGTGCTCGCCTACGGCAACATCCAGCAGGGTCCGTGGGAGTGGTCGGCGTCGCCGGAGTTCCGCGACTTCGTCGACCGGCGCATGCACCGCTCGGACATGCTCGGCTTCCAGCTGGCCTTCGACGTCACCGGCGACCCGGCCTTCCCCGAGAAGGCGGCCTACGAGGCGGCACGCGAGCTGGGCGTCCCGGTCACCACCCACGCCGGCGTCTGGGGCGCCACGAACGACGACGGCGTCCGGCTCGCCTACGAGCACGGGCTCATGCGCCCGGGCGACATCTACGTCCACGCCGCCACCCTCAGCCCCGACTCCTACCACCGCATCGCCGCGACGGGCGGCTCCGTCTCCGTCGCGACCGAGAGCGAGTCCAGCTGCGGCCAGGGCTACCCCTCGTCCTACAGCCTGCGCTCCTACGACATCCCGGTGTCGCTCTCGGTGGACACCAGCGTGTGGTGGAGCGGCGACATGTTCTCGGCCATGCGCTCGACGCTCAACGCCGACCGAGCGCGCGAGCACCACGAGGCGCACGCGCTCGGCGAGACCATCACGCACTGCCACCTGCGCGCGGACCAGGTCCTCGAGTGGGCGACCCGGGGCGGGGCGAAGGCACTGGGGATGGACTCCCTGGTGGGCAGCCTCGAGGTGGGCAAGAAGGCCGACGTCGTCCTCGTCAAGAACGACGACTCGCCCGTCTCGTTCCCGATGCTCAACCCCTACGGGCACATCGCCTTCCAGGCGCAGCGCGGCGACGTGCACACCGTCCTGGTGAACGGTCGGATCGTCAAGCACGACCACCGGCTCGTCGGCATCGACCTCAAGGCCGTGCGGCACGAGGTCGAGCAGACCGTCGAGCACCTGCAGGCGGCGCTCGGCGAGGAGGCCTGGACGCAGGGCATGAACCCGGACGTGCCGGAGACCAAGATCCTCGACAACCCGTACCAGTACACGGACTACGCGAGCTCGGCGACGCACCAGGCCTGAGCTCCCGCCCCAGGTCCGGGCACACGCCCACCCTGCGCGTGGGAGCCCGGTGACGACGACGTCGCGCCGGGCTCCCGCGCGGGGGCGCCGCCCCGCGCAGGAGCGCCACGGCGCACGTGGGGACCAGGCCGGGGTCCTACCATCGCCGGGTGACGTCCACCCCACCCCCGTCCGGGCGGCCCTCCGCAGACC
>NZ_CAMPHH010000340.1 GCF_946885855.1 uncultured Actinotalea sp.
CCCCCAACCCATCAAGGAGCACAACCACCATGGGAACTCTCGACGACCTCCTCTCCGGCGGCGGCAAGTCCTTCAAGTTCGACACCGTCGGGACCTCGGTCACCGGCACCATCACCTCGATCGAGGTCAAGCAGAAGACCGAGTACGGCACCGGCAAGGCCCTCACGTGGGACGACGGGCGCCCGCAGGAGCAGATCGTCGTCGGCGTCCAGACGGACGTCCGCGACGACGGCGACGACGACGGGATCCGCACCGTCTACATCAAGGGCTGGGGCGACCCGCTCAAGGCGTTCCGCGCCGCCGCCGCCGAGCTCGGCCGCAAGCCGCGCGTCGGCGACATCTTCACCGCCACGTACACCGGCAACGGGGCGGCCAAGCCCGGCATGACCCCGCCGAAGGTGTTCGCGTTCCGCATCCAGCCGGGCACCCCCGGCCTGGACGCGCTCGTCGACAGCCCGGCCGCCAGCACGCCGGCGCCGACGTCGACCCCGGCCACGGCCACCCCGCCCGCGGCGGGCGGTGAGTCGCCGGCGGACAAGGTCCGGCAGCTCATCGGCGTCGGCCTAGACGACGCGTCCATCGCCCGGGCCGTGGGCCTGGACGAGGCCGTCGTCTCGGCCATCCGCGCGGCCTGAGCGCGGCAGCCCCTGCCACGCAGGCGTGCAGCCCGTCCGAGACGGGCCAGGGGCACCACCACCGACCACCCACCGACCTAGGAGGAGTCATGGGCCGACCAGCCTCGAAGGCCAGGCCGGGAGACCTCGTCATCGAGCTCACCCCCGCCCAGATCAACGACACGAAGCGGCACGGCGTCCTGCCCCGCACCGGCACCGTCATCAACCTGTGGCAGCTGCCCGGCCGGTGGGCTGTGTGGTCCGAGGGCCCGAAGGTCGGCACCTGGTGGCTGACGCCGCACGACGACGAGGCTCGCCGCACCGGGGCCGCCATCACGGCCAAGCCCGCCCGCGGCGTCCCGGTCGTCGTCGAGGTCTGGAAGGACTGCATCGCCGTCCGGTCCGCCGCCATCAAGCCGTCCGGGTGGAACCGGTGACCGCCGCCAAGGCGGCCGCGCCGCCCGCCTCCACGTGCAAGGGCGCGCGAGACCTCCTCGAGCTCGCGATCGCCCACGGATGGACGGTCGCCTGGCAGCCCGACGAGGACTCCGGTGGCGCGCCGTTCGTCACCATCCGCGCCGTACGCGACGGCGGCAACGTCGACATCCGCGTCACCTGGCACACCCGCAACACCGGCACCTACCGGATGACGTCCGCGATCAGCCGCGGCGGGGCGCGCGGGTGGCACGACATCACCCTCACCCGGGCCCGCCAGCTCCTCGCCGGTGGTGCGCCGTGAGCGGCCGTGACCTGTACCTGTCCGGCGACGGGTACGCCGCCTGCGACCGGCACGCCCGAGCCCTGGCCCGCATGGAGTTCGCCCGTGCGCTCGACGTCGCCACGGGCTGCCCGGACTGCACCACCTGGACCGGTGTCCGATGAGCGCCGTGTTCCGGACCGGCTGCACCGACTGCGGGTGGAGCGGCAACCCGCGCGGGTACCGCTCCCAGGCACAGGCCGACTTCGCCTACCGGCAGCACTCGTGCGCCAAGACCCGCCGCGACCGCGCGACGGCCGCCCGTGGCCGCGCCGCGGATGCCGCCGTCGACCGCACCCCCAAGGTCTGCGGCCACAAGGTCGCGAACCACCAGCACGGCACCTACGTCATGTACAAGCTCGACCACTGCAGGTGCCTGCCGTGCACCGCCGCGTGCTCGCAGTACAACGCCGAGCGGGAGCGGGCCCGCGCCTACGGCACCTGGGAGCCGTTCGTCGACGCACGACCAGCCACCGAGCACCTCCGCGCCCTGTCCGCCGCCGGCATGGGCTACAAGCGGGTCGCGGCCGCCGCCGGTCTGGACGCCTCACACGTCTACCCGCTGCTGTGGGGCCGCCCGGACCGCAACGGCGGCACCCGACGCACCCGCGCCCGGCGCGCCACCGTCGAGGCGATCCTCGCGGTCCCCATGCCCACCCTCGACGACCTCGGCGCCACCGTCATCGTCGACGGCACCGGCACCCGCCGTCGTCTCCAGGCCCTCGTAACCCTCGGGTGGACGGTCCAGCGCCTCGCCGACCACCACCACCTGGACCGGCAGGCCCTCGACGCCGCGCTGCAGCAGCGGCCCGTGCAGGCCAAGACCGCCCGCGCCGTCCGGGCGCTCTACGACGAGCTGTGGGACACCCCACCAACCGCCGCCAACGGCGGACAGGCCCGCGGCATCACCCTCGCCAAGCGGCGCGCCGCCGAGCAGTCCTGGGCGCCGCCCCTGGCCTGGGACGACGACACCATCGACGACCCCGACGCCCTGCCGGCCGCGGCGGGCGAGCACGACGACGACGGCGTGGACGAGGTCGCCATCGAGCGCGCCATGACCGGCGAGCGAGTGCAGCTGAGCCGCTCCGAGCGGTGGGTCGCGGTCCAGCGGCTCGTGGCGCAGGGGCTATCCGATGCCGTCATCGCCAAGCGCCTGCGCTGCGCCGAGCGCACCGTCGTCCGCGACCGGCAGGAGCTCGGCCTCGCCTCCGGCTGGCAGGCCGCTTCATGACCGCCGTCTGGACCTGCCCCGTCTGCCGCGCCACCGCCCGCGCCTGCGGTGACGCCCTCGCGCGGTGGCGCACCGACCACATCGACCAGCACAGGACGGAGCGCGCGGCGTGACCATGCCCCACACCGACACCCCACGACCCGCCCCGGTCTACGCCGCCGCGTTCGAGGCCTACTGGCAGGCCGGGTGGCGCGGCGTCCTGCCCCTGCCGCCCCGGCAGAAGAAGCCCGTCCCGTCCGGGTGGACCGGCAACGGCGGCGCGTGGCCCTCCTACCCCGACCTGTTCACCTGGGCCGAGGACACCCCCGACGCCAACCTCGCCCTGCGCCTGCCCCCGAACGTCATCGGCGTCGACATCGACGCCTACCCCGGCAAGCCCGGCGCCGCGACCCTCGCCAACCACGAGCACCAGTGGGGACGCCTGCCCGCCACCTGGCGCACCACCTCCCGCGACGACGGCGTCTCCGGCATCCGCCTGTACCGCGTCCCCGAAGGCCTCGCCTGGCCCAACCAGGTCGGCCCCGGCATCGAGACCATCCGCGTCGGCCACCGCTACGCCGTCGCCTGGCCGTCCATCCACCCCGACAC
>NZ_CAMPHH010000341.1 GCF_946885855.1 uncultured Actinotalea sp.
CCGGGTCGGGCTCAACCGGCACGGGTCGGAAGGGGCGCGCCTGCTCCGGGCGGACCGGGCGACGCACCCGAACCCGGCCCCGATCTGCTGCCCTTCCCCGCCCGCGCCGGCACCACGGAGGAGCGCGACCTCCCCGACGACGCCCGCGCCACGTGGTCCTGCGCCGCGGACGGGACGTTCGACGGCGGCCTCGTCGTCGTCGGCCGGGAGCGCGGTTACCGGCTGCCCGGTCCGGTGCTCGTGCCGGCGGTCGGCGACGGCTCCTTCCCCCGCACCCTGCTCACGGCGCCCGCGGCGGGCACGGGCGTCCGGGCCCTCGCCCTGCGCACCGGCGAGCGCCTGTGGTCCTGGACGCGCGAGGGCGGCGGTCCGCTCGCCGCGACGGCGCTCGTGGACGGCGTCGTGCTGATCGACGAGGGGGACGCGGTCACCGCGCTCGACGTGCGGGACGGGACCGTGCTGTGGCGCACGGCGCTCGACCCGGCGGTCGGCGGCGACCGCACCCCGACCGACGGCACCGTCGCCCTCCTGCCCGTGCCCGGCACGGACGGGCCGGAGCTCCTCGGGGTCCGGGTCGCCGACGGGGAGGGTCTGTGGCGCACCCGGCTGCCCGCCGGGACGGAGCGGCTCGCCGTCGTCGACCACCGGCTCGTGGCGTCCACGGGCGACGGGACGCTCGTCGGGCTCGGCTGAGGAGCGTCCGGGCCTCGCGCGTGCCGCGACGCGGTCGGCCCCGCTCGGGCCCCGCACCCGGGGCCTCGCCGGGCGCCGTCGTCGGGCGTGGGTGAGACTGGCCAAGATCAGCCAACGACGACGGGAGCTCCTCCGTGCGCCTGACCGACACCAGCGACCTGTGGTGGAAGACGGCCGTCTACTACAACCTCAACCTCGAGACGTTCATGGACTGGGACGACGACGGCGTGGGCGACCTCGCCGGTCTCGCGCAACGACTGGACTACCTCGCCGAGCTCGGCGTGACGTGCCTGTGGCTCGCGCCGTTCTACCCCTCCCCCCGCCAGGACAACGGCTACGACATCGCGGACTACTTCGACGTCGACCCGCGCTACGGGCACCTGGGCGACCTCGTCGAGGTGGTCCGCACGGCCCACGACCGGGGGATGCGGGTCATCGTCGACCTCGTCGTCAACCACACCTCCGACCAGCACCCCTGGTTCCAGGCGGCGCGCAGCTCCCTCGACAGCCCCTACCGCGACTTCTACGTCTGGCGTGATGAGCCGCCGGCCGAGCAGCGCCCGAGCATGTTCCCCGACGCGGAGGACGGCGTCTGGTCCTACGACGACGCCGCCGGGCAGTACTACGAGCACTCGTTCTACCGCCACCAGCCCGACCTCAACACCGCGAACCCGGCGGTGCGGGAGGAGATCGCGAAGGTCGTCGGCTTCTGGCTGCAGATGGGGGTCGACGGGTTCCGCGTGGACGCCGTGCCGTTCCTCATCGACGGCGAGCACGGGGACGAGCACGACTACCTCCGCGCGATCCGCGGCTACGTCGGTCGGCGCAGCGGTCACGCGATGCTCCTCGGCGAGGTCAACATGCCGTACGAGGAGCAGATGGCCTTCTTCGGCGGTGCCGACGGCGACGAGCTGACCATGCAGTTCGACTTCGTGGCGAACCAGCACCTCTACCTCGCGCTGGCCCGCCAGGACGCCCGGCCGCTGGTCGAGGCGCTGTGTGCCCGGCCCACCATCGCGCCGACCAACCAGTGGGCGAACTTCGTCCGCAACCACGACGAGCTCACCCTCGACCAGCTCTCCGACGACGAGCGCGAGGAGGTCTTCGCGGCCTTCGCCCCGCGGGAGGGCCAGCGGATCCACGGGCGCGGCATCGTCCGTCGCCTGCCGCCCATGCTCGACGGCGACCCGCGCCGCGTCCGCATGGTCTACAGCCTGCTCTTCTCGCTGCCCGGCGCCCCCGTCCTGTACTACGGCGAGGAGATCGGCATGGGCGAGCACCCGGGCATGGAGAGGACCCGGGTGGCGGTGCGCACGCCCATGCAGTGGTCGGACGAGCCGGGCGCCGGGTTCTCCCACGCGGAACCGGAGGACCTCACGCTGCCCCTGGTCGAGGGGTCCTACGGGCCGGAGCACGTCAGCGCCTCCGCACAGCTGCACGACCCGGACTCGTTCCTGCACTTCGTGCGGACGCTCGTCCACGCCTATCGCCGCTCCCCCGAGATCGGCTGGGGCGACCTCGAGATCCTCGACCAGGACGACCCGGCCGTGCTCGCGCACGCCATGACCGGGGCGACGGGGCAGCTCGTGGCGCTGCACAGCTTCGCCCCCGAGCCGCGGACCGTCACCGTGACACTGCGGGACGCCGACGCGGCGACCCGGGTGGTCGACATGGTCGGCACCACGGTGAACACGTGCGACGCGGACGGCTGCCTCACGGTGACCCTGGATGGCTACGACCACCGCTGGCTGCGGATCGTCCGGGCGCGGGAGAAGCGGCTCCTGTGAACCGGCCGGGCCGGTCGGCGGTCGCGCCCCCTGGGGGACCGCGCGCCGGCGGCCGGTCCGCGCCGCACCCTGGCGATCGAACACCTGTTCGACTACCGTGGTTGCCATGCCGAGCGACGGCGCCACCCTCCTCCATGCGGACCTCGACGCGTTCTACGCCTCGGTCGAGCAGCTGCTGGACCCGGCGCTGCGCGGCCGCCCGATCGCGGTCGGCGGCAGCCCGACGGGCGGCGTCGTCCTCGCCGCGTCCTACGAGGCGAAGGCGTTCGGCGTGCAGGGCGGGATGCCGGGCTGGCGGGCGGCCGCGCTGTGCCCGCGGCTGACGTTCGTGCGCGGGCACTTCCACGAGTACCAGCGCCTCGGCGACGCGGCGATGGCCGTGCTGCGCGACATGACCCCCGCCGTCGAGCGCATCTCCATCGACGAGGCCTTTCTCGACGTCTCGGGCGCCACCCACCTCTTCGGCCCACCCGAGGTGATCGGCGCCCTGATCCGCCGGCGCGTGCGGGAGGAGGTCGGCCTGCCGATCTCCGTGGGTGCGGCGCGCACCAAGCACCTGGCGAAGGTCGCCTCCCAGGTGGCCAAGCCCGACGGGCTCGTCGTCGTCCCTCCCGGCACGGAGCGAGCGTTCCTGGACCCGCTGCCCGTCGGGCTGCTCTGGGGCGTGGGGCCGGTGACGCAGCAGCGCCTGGCCGAC
>NZ_CAMPHH010000342.1 GCF_946885855.1 uncultured Actinotalea sp.
CGGCGACGGGAGCCTCGACGTCCTGCGCGCGACCCTGGCGCAGCAGAAGCTCTCCCAGGGCGCCGACCCGGCCGCCGCCTTCGCGGCGTTCGAGGAGGAGCTCGCGGCGGCGGACGTCGAGCTGAGCCCGCGCTACGGCACGTTCGACCTCACTGCCGCGGGGGGGATCCTGCCGCCCGAGCGGCCCTGGATCGACGCGCGCTGACCTCGTGCCCGACGCGCTGACGCCGTGATGGACCCCGCAGCGACCCGCCACCCGGGCCTCGAGGAGCTCGTCGCGGTCATGGACCGCCTGCGGTCGCCGGGGGGCTGCCCGTGGGACGCGGAGCAGACCCACGAGACGCTCGTCGCCTACGCCGTCGAGGAGGTCGCCGAGGTCGTGGAGGCGGTCGAGACGGGCGACCGCGCCGGGCTGCGGGAGGAGCTCGGGGACCTGCTCCTCCAGGTGGTCTTCCACGCCCGGGTGGCCCAGGAGCACCCGGAGGACCCGTTCGACATCGACGACGTCGCCCTCGGGATCGCCGCGAAGCTCCGCCGGCGGCACCCCCACGTCTTCGCAGACGTCACGGTGAGCGGGCCGGAGGAGGTCCACCGCAACTGGGAAGCCCTCAAGCAGGCCGAGAAGCGGCGTCCCTCGGTGGTCGACGGGATCCCGCCGGTCCTGCCGGCGCTCGCCCGGGCGCAGAAGGTGCTGGGCCGCCTCCGTCGGGCCGGTCTCGACGTCCCGCCGCCGGCCGGCGACCGGCCACCCGTGCCGGCGGGCGGGCCCGCGGCCTCGGTCGTCGCCGACGTGCTGGGCGCGCGGCTCCTGGAGCTCGTCGTCGAGGCGGAGGCTGCGGGCGTCGACGCGGAGCAGGCCCTGCGCCGCGCGGTCCGCGAGCTGGAGGACCAGGTCCGCCGGCAGGAGGGGACGACCCCTGAGGAGGCGCCCCCCGACTGACCGGTGCGTCCTCGACGCGCCCACCCCGCGGAACCGCTGTCCTGCAGCCCACCGCACAGTGCATCATGTATCCAGAGTGCGGTCTGAGCCGAACGTCCTGGGCGCCGGTCCGCACCGGTTCTAATCTCGGCTCGAGGGCGGGACGCCGGACGACGACGTCCGGACGTCCGGTCCCGCGCAGGACCGACCGTCCGGCATCCGGGCGAGCCCACGCCGGACGGCGACGTGACGAGGAGAGCAGGCGATGTGGCGATGAGAGTCGGCGTCCCCCGGGAGCCGCGCCCCGGTGAGCGGCTGGTCGCCGCGACCCCCGCGACCGTGGCCCAGCTGCGCAAGCTCGGCTACGACGTCGTCGTCGAGGTGGGTGCGGGCGCCGCCGCGTCCTTCCCGGACGAGGCGTACACCGACGCGGGTGCGTGGGTCGTGGGCGCCGACGAGGCGTGGGGAGCCGACGTCGTCACCACCGTCAGCGCCCCGCCGCCGGACCGCCTCGCGCGGCTGCGCACCGGCCAGACACTCGTCGCGATGCTCGGGCCCGCGGCCTCGCCCGACGTCGTCGCGACGCTGGCCGAGCGCGGCGTCACCGCCCTCGCCCTCGACGCCGTGCCCCGGATCTCCCGGGCCCAGGCGCTCGACGTCCTCAGCACCCTGTCGAACGTCGCCGGGTACCGCGCCGTCATCGAGGCCGCCGAGGAGTACGGCGGCATGTTCACCGGCCAGGTGACCGCGGCGGGCAAGACCGCCCCGGCGAACGTCTTCGTCATCGGCGCCGGTGTCGCGGGCCTGGCGGCCGTCGGCGCCGCCGCGAGCCTCGGCGCCCAGGTGCGCGCGTTCGACGTGCGCCCGGAGGTCGGGGAGCAGATCGCCTCGATGGGCGGCCAGCCGGTCCGCGCCGAGGCCGCGCAGCAGCAGGTCTCCGCCGACGGCTACGCCGCCGCGCTCACCGAGGAGCAGGAGGTTCTCACCCGCCGGATGTACGCGGAGGAGACCGCGCGCGCCGACGTCGTCATCACCACCGCTCTGGTCAGGGGACAGGCGCCGACGACGATCACGGCCGCCATGGTCGCGGCGATGCGTCCGGGCAGCGTCGTCGTCGACCTCGCCGCCTCCGGCGGCGGGAACTGCGAGCTGACCGTGCCGGGGGAGCGGGTCGTCACCGACAACGGCGTCGTGGTCCTGGGGTACACGGACCTCACGAGCCGCATGCCGCGGCACACGTCGCAGCTGTTCGGCACGAACATCGTCAACCTCCTCACGCTGCTCACCCCCGAGAAGGACGGCGAGCTGACGCTCGACCTCGAGGACCCGGTGCAGCGGGGCATGACCGTGACGCGCGCCGGCGAGGTCCTGTGGCCCCCGCCGCCGGTGCAGGTGTCCGCGGCCCCGGCCGCCCCCGAGGTCGCGGTGGACCCGGCACAGGCCGAGCGCCTCGCCGCCGAGGCCGCCGCCCGGGCCGCCGCCGTCGCGGCCCGCCGGCGCACCCGGCGCACGTCGCTGGCCGGGCTGGGCGCCGTGGCGCTCGCGCTCGCGTTGACGTTCGCCCCGCCGGAGACCCGCCAGCACCTCGTGGTCTTCGCGCTCGCGGTGGTCGTCGGCTACTACGTGATCTTCAACGTCACGCACGCGCTGCACACGCCGCTCATGGCCCAGACGAACGCCATCTCCGGGATCATCCTCGTCGGCGCCCTCCTGCAGATCGGCTCGGAGAACCTCGTGGTCTCCTCGATCGCGTTCGTGGCGGCGGCCGTGGCCAGCATCAACATCTTCGGCGGGTTCCTGGTCACGTACCGGATGCTCGGCATGTTCCGGAAGGGCGACTGACGTGCTCACCTCCCTCGCCCAGGCCGTGTACGTCCTCGCGGCCCTCCTCTTCATCGCGAGCCTCGCGGGCCTGTCCGGGCAGACGACGGCGCGTCGCGGCAACGTCCTCGGGATGGTCGGCATGGGCCTGGCGCTCGGCGCCACCGTGCTGCTGGCCGCCGAGAACAGCGAGCGGCCCGTGCTCGTGACGCTCCTGCTCATCGCCCTCGTCTTCGCGATCGGCGCGACCGTCGGCACCTGGCGGGCCCGCCGCGTCGAGATGACGCAGATGCCCGAGCTCATCGCGATCCTGCACAGCTTCGTCGGGATCGCCGCGGTGCTCGTCGGCTTCAACTCCTACCTCACGGAGGAGGCCGACGTCGTCCACCAGGTCGAGGT
>NZ_CAMPHH010000343.1 GCF_946885855.1 uncultured Actinotalea sp.
GTGGGGAGGAGAGGGTGTGGGCGTGTCAGGTGCGCGTGTGACGATGCGCGCGTGCCGACGCTCGCGACGACGCTCACCCTGAGCGCACCGACGGACGTGCGGCGCACCCTGTCCGCGCAGCGACGTAGCTTCCGCGACCCGGCGTTCCAGCAGACCGTCGACGGCGCCTTCTGGCGCACCTGCCGCCCGGCGTCCGGTCCGGCGACCGTCCGGGTCCGGCAGGTCGGGCCGTGCGAGGTCGAGGTGGCCGGCTGGGGCGACGGCGCGGACGAGGCGCTCGCGGCCGTGCCGGCGTGGCTCGGCGACCTCGACGACGGCGCCGCGTTCGACCCGCCGCCCGGACCGGTCCGGGACGCGCACCGCCGCCTCGCCCACGTGCGGATCGGGCGGACGGGGCTCGTCCTCGAGGCGCTCGTCCCGGCGATCCTCGAGCAGCGCGTCATCACCCAGACCGCGCACGACGCCTGGCGCTCCCTCCTGCGCCGCCACGGCGAGCCCGCGCCCGGACCCGCGCCGGAGGGGATGCGCGTGCCGCCGTCGGCGCAGAGGTGGGCGGACGTGCCGGTGTGGGACTTCCACCGCGCCGGCGTCGACCCGCAGCGCGCCCGGAGGGTCGTCGCCGCGGCTCGGGTCGCCGGACGGCTGGAGGAGGCGGTCGGGCGCGAGGCGGGAGAGCTGCACCGGCGCCTGCTGACGATCCCCGGCGTGGGCGCGTGGACGGTCGCGGAGACGGTGCAGCGGGCGCTGGGCGACCCCGACGCCGTGTCCGTGGGCGACTACCACCTGCCCGGTCAGGTCGGGTGGGCGCTCGCGGGCGAGAAGGTCGACGACGACGGCATGCTCGCCCTCCTCGAGCCGTACCGCGGCCACCGCTACCGGGTGATCAGGTACCTGCTGCTCAGCGGCCTGGCGCGGGTGCCGCGGCGCGGTCCACGGCTGGCGGTGGAGGACCACCGCTCGCGCTGAGGTTCAGGCGACCCGCGCCCGCTGGGTCCTGGGTGGCGATCCGCGCGAGCCGAGCTCGCGGTGGCGAGCCACGCCAGGGCCTACGCCCCGGCGTCGTGGACGAGGAGCGCGATCTGCACCCGGTTCTCCAGGTCGAGCTTCGTGAGGATGCGGGAGACGTGGGCCTTGACGGTCGCCACGGTCAGGTAGAGCTCCTGCCCGATCTCGGCGTTCGACGCGCCCCGCGCCACCGCGCGCGCGACCTCGGCCTCCCGCTCGGTCAGCAGCGCGAGTCGGGCACGGGCGTCGTCGGCCCGGGGGTCGTGCGTCGTCCCGGCCACGTGCTGCACGAGCAGCGCGGTCACCGACGGCGACAGGGAGTGGTCGCCCGAGGCGACGTCGTGCACGGCCGCGACGAGCCGGTCCGGCGGGGTGTCCTTGAGGAGGAACCCGCGCGCGCCCGCCCGCAGCGCCTCGACGACGAGGTCGTCGTCGTCGAAGGTCGTCAGCACGAGGACGCGGAGGGCCGGCCAGCGGCGCAGCAGCTCGCGGGTCGCGGCGATGCCGTCGACGCGCGCCATCCGGATGTCCATGAGGACGACGTCGGGCCGCAGCCGGGTCACGAGGTCCACGGCCGCGTCGCCGTCGTCGGCCTCCCCGACGACCTCGACGCCGCCGGGCCCGCCGAGGATGAGCCGGAGCCCGGTCCGGACCAGGGCGTCGTCGTCGACGATCACGACGCGGGGGCGAGCGGGGGCGCCGGCGCCGGTCGGGTCGTCCGCGCCGGCCGGCCCGCTTCCGCCTGTCGGCGCGCTGGTCCCCGCATCAGCCCTGCTCACAGCGTCACCGCCCCCACCGGCTCGGCTCCGCGCGGCGCCACGGCAGCCAGACGTCCACGACGAACTCGCGGGAGTGCGGGCCGGCGCTCATCCGGCCGCCGGCGAGGGCGACGCGCTCCGCCATGCCCGTGAGTCCGAGGCCGGCGCCCGTGAGCCCGAGCCCGGGGCGGGCGCCCGGGGCCGCCGACGCCGCCGCGCCGCCCAGCTCGTTCCGCACGACGACGCTCAGGCCGCTCGCGGGGTCCCCGCCCAGCTGGACGGTCGTCGGCCGACCCGGGGCGTGCTTGCGGGCGTTGGTCAGCGCCTCCTGGACGACCCGGTACGCGTGCCGGCCGGTCGTCGTCGGCAGGTCGACCGACCGGGACCACAGGTCGGGCGCCGCCTCGAGGCGCACCGGCTCCCCCGCGCTCTCCGCCGCCGCGACCAGCGCCGGGAGGTCCTGGAAGCCGGGCTGCGGGACCTGCCGCGCCGCGGCGCCGTCGGGCGCGCTGCCGTCGACGTCCTCGGCGCGGAGGACGCCCAGGACCTCCCGCAGCTCCTCGAGCGCCGTGTGGGCGTTGGCGCGGATGGTCTCCGCGGTCGCCGCGACCTCGGCACGGGGGAGGTCGTCCCGGAAGGCGAGGCCCCCGGCGTGCATGGCCACGACCGACAGCCGGTGGGCGAGGACGTCGTGCATCTCCCTGGCGATCCGCGCCCGCTCCGCCAGCTGGGCCTGGGCGACGCGCGCGGTCTGCTCCCGGTGCGACGTCTCCGCCTGCACCCGCCAGCTCTCCACGAGGGCCCGCTGCGCGCCGACGTTCCAGCCGTACAGCGCGCAGATGCCGATGACGAGCAGGCCGATGAGCGGGTTGAGCCACCACGGCGACGGCGCCTCGGACGAGAGCCAGGGCCCGGTCACCGCCTCGTAGGTCAGTCCCGCGAGGATGTTCGCCGCGCCGACGACGACCAGCGGCAGGACCCTCCGCCGCGTCGCGAGGGTCAGCACGCACAGCAGCGCCGCGGGCGCCGCGAACGCGGAGAGCGAGGTCAGCAGCATGGTGACCAGGGCGGTCGCCCGGGGCCACCGCCGCCGCAGCAGCGACAGGCCGACGGCGACCTGACCGAGCAGCAGGTCCGCCAGCAGGAGGGCGGCCGTCGCGTCGGGCACGGCGTCCGGGGACTCCTGGCCCGCCGGGGAGACCGCGAAGACCAGGAGGAACACGAGGGCGCCCAGGAGCCACGTCACCCCGGAGCGCAGGACGAGCGACCACCCGGTCCGGCTCCCGGCCCGCCGCGCGCCGGCGCGTGGCGTGCCTCCCGCGCCAGGTCGGGCGCCCGCGCGGTGCGCGCCGGTCGACGCCGGGGGATGCGGGGG
>NZ_CAMPHH010000344.1 GCF_946885855.1 uncultured Actinotalea sp.
CCCCCCCTTTTACACCCCCACGCCGGAAACCCCGATCGCTCCGTGTCTCGGGGGCTCGGATTTGTGTATACGAGACCGGGCCAGGGTGGGCGCGGGTGTGCGCAAGGCAGAGCGGGGGCCGCGCTGTGGCGCGGTCCCGACGGTGGGAGGTGGTGTGGCCGGTGGGGTGGACGGCGCGCTCGGCGCGGCGCGCGCCCGGTCAGGGGACGGCTGAGGGCCCGGCGGGGGCGCGGCTGCTGGTGGTCCCGACGCCGGCGGGACGGGTGCGCCGCCCGACGGGGTGCAGCCGGACGTGGCCGTGCAGGTCGAGCGACACCTCGACGCGCAGCCCGTAGACCTCGCTGAGCGTGGGGGCGTCCAGCACGTCCTGCGGCCGCCCGTCGCCGACGACGACGCCCCGGTGCAGCAGCACGAGCCGGTCGGCCACGCGCGCCGCCTGCTCGAGGTCGTGCAGCACCACGCCGACCGCCACCCCGTGCTCCTCAGCGAGGTCGCGCACGAGGTCCAGCACCTCGACCTGGTACCGGAGGTCGAGGTGGTTGGTGGGCTCGTCGAGGAGGAGGACGCGGGTGTCCTGCGCGAGGGCGCTCGCGAGCCAGACGCGCTGGAGCTCGCCGCCGGAGAGCTCGTCCGCCGGGCGGTCGGCCATCGGCGCCACGCCCGTGACGTCCATCGCCCACGCGACGGCGCGCGGGCCGTCGTCGTCGGTGCCGCGCCAGCGGGGGCGGTGCGGGTGCCGCCCGTACTCGACGACCTCGCGGACCGTGACGCCGCCGGGGACCGGGCGGTTCTGGGACAGCAGCGTGACGCGGCGGGCGAAGGTCCGGGCGTCGAGGTCCCGGGCGTCGACCTCCGGTGCGGTCGACGCGGGCAGCCGCACGCTCCCTGACGCCGGCGCGTGCAGCCGCGCGAGCGCCCGCAGGAGCGTTGACTTGCCGCTGCCGTTCGGCCCCGCGAGCACCGTGACCTCGCCCGCCCGCAGGTCCACGCAGGCGTCCGGGACGACGACGACGTCGCGGCCGTACCCGAGTCGCAGGTGCTCGCCGCGCAGGGCGGTGCCGGCAGCGGGTGCGGCCCGGTCCGCCGCGGGCGCCGTCCGCGCCGCCGTCGTGGGCGCGGTGAGGTCCGTCTCGAGCAGGGTCACATGAGGAAGGTAAGGCTTACCTTCCTCGACGAGCAAGGTCCGGTGCGCCCGATGTGACCCAGACCACCGGCCCGACGGTCCCGCCGCGACGTCGGCGTCAGGCCTGACCGTCCTCGCTCTTGTGGTCGAAGTTCGCGACGCCCCGGCGCCAGTACCCCGTCATCCCGCACGAGCGACGGTCCAGCCCGCGCTCGGCGACGTGCTGCCGGATAGTCCGGACGACCATCGCCTCCGCGGCCGACCAGAACCAGCCCGCGGCGCCGTCGGGCACGGTGGCGAGCTCCGCGCGCACGGCGTCGGCGAGGAGCGTCGTCGTGCCCGCGGGGGCGTCGCCGCGGTGCAGCCAGGTCACCTCGGCGTCATCACGAGCGGGCAGCGGCACCTCGTCCGCCGCGCCGCCGACCTCCGCGAGCACGCGCACGCGCGGTCCGGACGGCAGCTGCTCGAGCCAGTTCTGCAGGCCCGGCAGCCCCGTCTCGTCGACGGCGAAGAGGTACCAGTCGCGGTCCATCGGCGGGATCTTGGTGGTCTTCGGCCCCAGCAGCCCCAGCTGCTGCCCGGGCTGCGCCTGCGCCGCCCACCGGCCGGCCGGTCCGTGCGCGTGGACGGCCATGTCGAGCACGACCTCGCCCGCCGCGGGGTCGACCGTGCGGATCGAGTAGTCGCGGCAGACGGCGCCGTCGGGCGCGACCCAGGCGCCGTCCACCTCGGTCGGGAGGAGCGGGGCGTCGTCGGGTCGGCCGTCCGGCGGGAACCAGACCTTGGCGTGGTCCGTCGGGCCGTCCGCGCGGAAGCCCGCCAGCTCCGGGCCGCCCAGGGCGACGCGCCGCATCGACGCCGACAGGTCCGTCACGCGCAGCACCTGCAGCCGCCGCGCCACGAGCGGCAGCTTCGTGCGGCGTACGGGCGAGGCCGACGACGGCGGGGTGGACGTCGCGGGGGACGTCACGGTGGACGGCGTGGACCCGTCCGCGGGGGTGCTGCTCACGGGATCACCTGGCTCCAGGAACTCTCGGGCCGCACGGGCCTGACGGCTCGACGGACGCGCCAGCCTACGTCGCGTCCCGCGCCCCCGCGGGTGTCGTGCCGGGCCGCTCTCCAGCGCGCCGCCCCGACCGTGTCCCGCGACCCCACCTCCGCCCCGCCCGTGCCCTTCGTCCGGCCTCCGCCGCGCCCGCGTCCCGTCGCGGGGAGGCCCTGCACCGGATGCCGCATCAGGATCGGCCCACGAGCGGGCGGGTGCCTCGTCGGCGCGCTCGCGGGGTCGTCGTGTGCCGGATGCCCGTGCGGATCGACCCCGCGCCGGGGTGAGGCGCACCCGCGGGGCGGCTGAGCCGTCGTCAGGTGTTCACACGGCGGCCATCCCGGTGACACGTCCGCTGCCTACGGTCGGGGACGACCCTCCGTGGAAGGACCGCGATGGACCTGACCGCAGCGCCGGCCGCACCCCGGGCCGGCTTCGTCGACGTCCCGCCTGCCCATCGCTTCGCCGCCGAGATCGCCTGGATCACCCGCCTCGGACTCCTCGACCGGCGTGCCGACCGGACCTTCGGACCGCTGACACCCGTGGCGCGCGGGGAGCTCGCCCGGGCGCTGTTCCGCTACGCGGGCGCCGACGACGACGCGCCGCCCCCGGTCGGGATGGTCGCCGACGACGTCTCCGCGGGCCACGTGTTCGCGCGGGAGATCGCCTGGGCCGTGCGGCACCGCCTCGTCCTGGTCCACGCCGACGGCACGTTCCGACCGGCGCGACCGGCTCGGCGGCAGGAGCTCGTCCTCGCGCTGCACCGGGCGGTCGGGTGCCCGCAGCCGGCGGGCCCTGCGCCGTTCCGGGACGTGCAGGGCTGGCACCCGAGCGTCGACGCGATCGCGTGGGCCGCGGAGGCCGGTGTGGCACGCGGCATGCCGGACGGCACGTTCCGTCCTTCGCGACCCGTGACGAGGCAGGCTCTCGCGGTGCTGCTG
>NZ_CAMPHH010000345.1 GCF_946885855.1 uncultured Actinotalea sp.
GCGGGGTGTGACGACGGCGGGGTGTGACGACGCACCGTGTGGCGACGGGCGTGACGACGGCACCGTGTGGCGTGGGGTGTGACGACTGCTGGGTGTGACACCGCGCTGGGAGCGGCAGCGATCTCGCGTGCCCGGCGACCCGCGCCGCGGTCCCGTCGCGCTCCGGGATCTCAGGCAGCGAGCCCCGAGAGCCGGCGGCCGTGCGGGTCCGCGACCGCCCGCGGCACGCCGTCGACCGCGACGACGAAGCCCCGGGCAGCGGGACCGTCCGCGAGGTGGGCGGTCGAGGGCAGCGCGCGGGCACCCTCGTTGCTGACCCAGTGCCCCGGCAGCCGGCCGACCAGGTCCACGAACGCCGCGCGCGCCGCGGCGTCGAGGTAGGCGAGCACGGCGCTGTGGAACACGACGAGCGTCGCGTCCGCCGGGGCCTCGGCCGCCAGGGACGGCAGCGTGTCCAGCAGGTCCCCGGCCACGACCCGGGGCGGGTCACGGCGCGCGACGGCGAGCGCGTGATCCAGGCGCTCACGACGGTCCTCGTGCTCCGGCCAGACGAGCGCCTCCAGCCACCGGCACGCCTCCCGGTCGAGGACGTCGACCGGGGCGAGGTCGATCCCCGCCCGCCACGCGACGTCGGGCAGTCGTCCGGGCGCGCGGGTCCCGCGAGCCAGCGCGCACGGGAGCACCACGTCCGAGGGGCCGTCGTCGGGGTCGAGCCGCGTGCCGTCGTCGTAGGCGTAGGAGTACCGGTCCGGGAGGAGGCACAGTCCGGCGGACGCCCCGACCTCGATCAGCGCCAGCGGTTGGGGCAGGGCCGCGAGGAACGGCAGGAGGACGGCGCAGCGACCGGCCTCGTTGGTCTGGGTGGCGCGAGCCAGCACCGTCTCCCGCACCGCGGGCCAGTGGTCGAGGAGCGTCGACCGCAGGCTCGCGTAGCCCCCGTGCGCGCCGTGACGGCGGGCGGCGGCGAAGACGAGGTTGGGCTGCCGCTTGGGGACCGGCAGCGTCGCGACGAGTCGCGCGACCTCGGGGTCCGCGCTGACGCCCAGGGCCCACGCCTCGTAGGTGGCCGAGACGCCGCGCGCCTCCCGCTCGGCGAAGGCGCCGTAGGCCGCCGGGACGCCGTCGGCGCCGAGGTGGATCGCAGGGTCCATCACCTCAGCATGCCTGCCCCCGGGCGATCACTCGATCACTCCCGGCGGCGTCGCGTCGGGACGGCGCCGCTGCGGGTGCGAGGGGTCAGTCGTCACCCTCTCCGTCGTCCTCCTGGTCCGTCCCGTCCTCCTGCTCCACACCGTCCTCGGCGTCCCGGTCGTCCTCCTGCTCCATGCCGGGCCCGTCCTCGCCCTCGTCCTGGCACCCGGCAGCGGTCGTGAGAGGCAGGGCCACCACGAGGGCGGCAGCGGCCAGCACTCGGCGGGCGCTGGGGCGGGGAAGGGCGGAACGGCTCATGGGGAGATCTCCTGTCCAGAGGTGGGTGCTGTCGGACACACTGTGATGCCGTGGGGAGCCGGGCGCGACCGCACCGGACGCCCGCCGTCGGTCAGGTCCTGGCCAGCTGCTCGGCCAGGGCAGGCAGCACCTCGGACGTGCCCGCGTGCACGCGCAGCGTGGCCTCGACGTCAGCCCGCGTGGCCCCGCGGTTGACGATGACGACGGGCCGCCCCGACCGCACCGCGTGCCGCACGAACCGCAGCCCCGACATCACCGCCAGCGACGAGCCCGCCACCAGCAGGGCCTCGGCGGCGTCGACCAGCGCGTACGCCCGCTCGACCCGCTCCTTGGGCACCGACTCGCCGAAGTAGACGATGTCGGGCTTGAGCATCCCCCCGCAGCGCTCGCAGTCCGCGACGCGGAAGCCCTCGGTGGACTCGACGACCGCATCGGCGTCCGGCGCGATCTCGACGTCCGCGACGCTGCCGACCGCCTCGGCGAACCCCGGGTTGAGCGCCTCGAGCCGGTGCGCCAGGGCGTCGCGGGTGGTGCGGTCGCCGCAGTCCAGGCAGACGATCTCCGCGTAGGTGCCGTGCAGGTCGATGACGCGGCGGCTCCCGGCGAGCGTGTGCAGCCGGTCCACGTTCTGCGTGATGACCCCGACGACGGCGCCGCGCGCCTCCATCCGCATGACCGCCTCGTGCCCGGCGTTGGGACGGGTGCGGTGGACGTGCCGCCAGCCGACGTGGTTGCGGGCCCAGTACGTCCGGCGGAACGCCGGGTCGGCGACGAACTGCTGATACGTCATCGGCCGGCGCGGCGGGGAGCCGGGACCGCGGTAGTCGGGGATGCCGGAGTCGGTGGAGATGCCGGCACCGGTGAGCACGGCGACCCGGCGCCCGCGCAGCAGCTCGACCGCGGCGGGCAGCCCGGTCTCGAGGTCGTGCGGCGGGGTCGGCGCGGGGACGAAGCGCGGGGCGACCTGCCGCGCCACGACGCGCGGCGCCGTCGTCGGCGGGGCCTGGCTCACCGCGTCAGGGTAGGCGGCAGGGGCTGTGCTCCGCCTGGCACGCCGCCCCGCGCCCCGGACCCGGTCGTCGACGGTCGCCGAGATGTCGAACTGGGCGACGCCGGTCGCCGAGATGTCGAACGGGGTGCCGCGGCAGGTCAGCCGTCGGTGCTGGTCTCGCGGCCGGGAGGCTCGGGCAGCGCGGTCCACTCCGTGAACGTGATGTCCCGGCCGATGTGGATTGGCCGCTCGAACGGCCACGCGTCGGCGATCCAGCGCGGGAGCGTGTCGGCGAGCGTGCGCTCGAGGTCCGTGCCGACGGCGTCGTCGACGACCCACCACGCGATCTCGGCGTCCGCGTCCGGGATCTTGTCCGGCGGGTCGACGTAGACGCAGCCGAGGAGGTGGCTCTCGTCGGCGTCGAGGATGGCGTAGTTGTACGAGGACCGGTTCCGCATCTCCGCCTCGTGGTACTCCAGGTCCTCGAGGTCCTGCTCGCGCGTCATCGTGGCCGGTGGCCAGCCCCACACGCCGCCGAACAGCCCGAAGAGCCGCTCCTGCGCCCCCATGACCGCGACCATGTCGATGTCGACGTCCTCGGCGCGGATGGGGCGCAGGTGGTGCCCCGTCGGCAGGTCGAGACGTGCGGGCGGCTCGTAGCCG
>NZ_CAMPHH010000346.1 GCF_946885855.1 uncultured Actinotalea sp.
CCCTCCGGCCACCCCGCCGGGCCCCCGACGGAACCGCGGACGGCTGCTCGTGCGCATCGGCGCCGCCGTCGGCGCGATCGCACTCGTCGCGGTCGTGGCCGTCGGTGCGCGGACCTGGGCGGACTCCCGGCCGCTCGGGGACCCCGCGGGCGAGGTCTCGGCGCACCCGCGCCAGCTCGTCGTGGGCCACTGCCTGCAGACGTTGCCCGGCGACGGCGTCGTCCGGCGCGTGGCCATCGTGCCCTGTGCCGAGACGCACGAGGCCGAGGTCCTGAGCACCTACACCCACGCCGACGGCGCCTGGCCGGGACCCGCCGCGGTGCGCCGGGAGGCGGAGGGCGCGTGCGAGATGGACACCGAGCAGCGGACCGCCGGCGTGCGGGCGGTGGTCTGGACCCCGGGCGAGGCGTCGTGGCGACAGGGGGACCGCACCTCCCTGTGCCTGGCGTGGCTGCCGGGCAGCGGGCTGCGCGGCAGCTGGACCGACGGCGACATCCAGCTCCCCTGAGCACCCGCCCGCTGGGCGTGCAGCGCCGTGGCCCTAGCCTGGTACCGGTCCCATCCGGTCCGCACCCACGGGCCGCCGTCGTCCGTAGGGAGCAGCCATGACCGCCGACACCCCCTCCGCCCACCCGGACCACGACCGGGTGACGCCCGACTCGCCCGCGGGGGGCGCGCGCCGGCTCGACGTCGCCGCGGTGCTGGCCGCCCTCACGCTGGAGGAGAAGGCCGCGCTCCTCGACGGCGCGGACGCCTGGCGGACCGAGCGGATCGACCGGCCGGACGGGTCGCTGACGGTCCCGTCGGTCATGGTCGCCGACGGCCCGCACGGGCTGCGCAAGGAGCCCGAGCACAGCGAGACCATGGGCCTGGGCGACGCGGTCCCCGCGACGTGCTTCCCGCCGGCGGCGGGCCTCGCGTCGACCTGGGACCCCGAGCTCGTGGAGCAGGTCGGTGCCGCGATCGCCGACGAGTGCCGCGCCGAGGGCGTCTCCGTGCTGCTCGGCCCGGGCGTCAACATGAAGCGCAGCCCGCTGTGCGGCCGCAACTTCGAGTACCTCTCGGAGGACCCGTTCCTCGCCGGGACGCTCGCGGCCGCCCTGGTCCGTGGCGTGCAGGGCCGGGGCGTGGGGACCTCGCTCAAGCACTTCGCCGCGAACAACCAGGAGACGCAGCGCATGACGGTCTCCGCGGACGTCGACGAGCGGACGCTGCGCGAGATCTACCTGCCGGCCTTCGAGCGCGTGGTCCGCCAGGAGCAGCCCTGGACCGTCATGTGCGCGTACAACAGGATCAACGGCGTCTACGCGTCGCAGGACCCGTGGCTGCTCACGGAGGTCCTGCGCGACCAGTGGGGGTACGAGGGCCTGGTCGTCTCCGACTGGGGCGCCGTGGACGACCGCCCCGTCGGCGTCGCCGCGGGCCTGGACCTCGAGATGCCGTCGTCGGGCGGCAACGGCACCCGGAAGGTCGTGGCGGCGGTCCGGGAGGGCACCCTCGCCGAGGCCGACGTCGACCGGGCCGCCGGGCGCATCCTGCACCTCGTCGACCGCGCCCAGCCGGCGCTCGCGGAGCCCGTCGCCCCCGACCTCGACGCGCACCACGAGCTCGCCCGCCGGGCCGCCACCGCGAGCGCTGTCCTGCTCAAGAACGACGACGACGTCCTGCCCCTGCACCCCGACGACGGCGGCCGCGTCGCCGTCGTCGGGGAGCTCGCCCGCACGCCGCGGTACCAGGGCTCGGGCAGCTCCCAGGTCAACCCGACGCGGCTCGAGGACGCGCTCGGTGCCCTGCGCGAGCGCCTGAGCCGCGAGGTCGTCTTCGCCCCGGGCTACGTGCTCGAGGACCGGGACGACCCGGCGGGTGAGCGGGCGCCCGCGCTGCTGGCCGAGGCGGTCGAGGCGGCGCGCGACGCCGACGTCGTCGTGGTGTTCCTCGGGCTACCGCCGTCGTACGAGGCCGAGGGCTACGACCGGGAGCACCTGGACCTGCCGCCTCAGCAGGTCCAGGTGCTCGAGGCGGTCGCCCGGGTGAACCGGCAGGTCGTCGTCGTGCTGTCGAACGGCGCGGTCGTCGCCATGCCGTGGCAGCGGCACGCCCGGGCCGTCCTCGAGGCCTGGCTGCTGGGCCAGGCCTGCGGCAGCGCGGTGGCGGACCTGCTCACCGGCCGCGCGGCGCCGTCGGGCCGGCTCGCGGAGACGATCCCGCTGCGGGCGACGGACGTGCCGACGGTCGGGGCCTTCCCGGGCGAGCACGGCCACGTCCGCTACGGCGAGGGCCTGCTCATCGGCTACCGCTGGTACGACACGCGCGACCTGCCCGTCGCCCACCCGTTCGGCCACGGCCTCACCTACACCCGGTTCGCGTGGTCCGACGTCGAGGTCACGGTGCGCCACGACGCGCCGGCCGCGCCGGACGCCTCCACCCACACCGCCGACGACGACGCCCGGGTGCGCGTCGACGTCGCGGTCACCGTGACCAACGTGGGTGACCGCGCCGGGCGGGAGACGGTCCAGGTCTACGTGGCCGACCCGGCATGCACGGTGCACCGGCCCGAGCAGGAGCTGCGCGGCTTCGCGGGCGTCGAGCTCGCCCCCGGGCAGAGCCGCCGCGTGACCGTGCCGCTGGACGCGCGCGCCTTCGCGTTCTGGCACGTGCCGCTGCAGCGGTGGGTCGTCGAGGGCGGGGCGTTCGAGGTGCGCGCCGGGGCGTCGTCGCGCGACCTGCGCGGCGCCGTCGTCGTCGAGCTCGCCGGGGACGGGGTCGCCGAGCCGCTGAGCCTCGAGCAGCCGACGTCGGCGTGGCTGGACCACCCCGTCGCCGGCGCCGTCCTGCGCGAGCGCCTCGCGGGGTCCCCGATGCTGCGGATGTTCGAGGACCCGCAGAACGGCCCGATGCTGCGCGCCATCCCGCTGCGCCGGCTCAGCCGCTTCCCCGAGGTGCCGGTCCGCGAGGAGGACCTGGACGCGCTCCTCGCGGAGGTCACCGCCCGCGGCGCCTGACGCGCGGACCTGCCCGACCCCACCTTCGGACCTTCCCCGCTCGCCCCACCTCGTGCGGGTGGGGCGGGCGGGGTGGGTCCGGGATCAGGG
>NZ_CAMPHH010000347.1 GCF_946885855.1 uncultured Actinotalea sp.
CGTCGGCGCCCATCTGCAGCGCCCGGCGGACCGCGTCCTCGGCATCCGCGGGGCCCATGGTCAGCGCGACGACCTCGCCGCCGTGGGCCTCGACGAGCGCGAGCGCCGCCTCGACGGCGTTCTCGTCCAGCTCGTTGAGGGTGCCGTCTCCCTGCGTCCGATCCACCCGGCCGTCGTCGGTGAAGCGACGGTCCGCCTGCACGTCAGGGACGTGCTTGACGCACACCACGATCTTCATCAGCAGCCTTTCTGCGGCGGGGCGGTCCGCGGAGCAGGCTACCCGGCGGGGCGCGCAGGCCACACGCCGGCTCAGGACCGCGCAGCACCCGTCCGCGACCCGCGCGCGACCGGCACGCGACCGGCGCGCGACCGCGACACGGGCGTCTCACGGTGGTCCGGATCGCCCCGCGACGACCCTCCGGTGCCGCACACTAGGACGGCCATGGACGAGACCCTCCCCTCGCGGACCCCCCACCGGCTCGGCGTGCACCTCGGCGGGGACGGCGTCGACGTCGCGGTCCTCGCCTCCCACGCCACGGCGGTGGACCTCTGCCTGCTCGACCGGGACCCGGCGGGCCCGGACGGCTGGACCGAGCGCCGGGTCACCCTGACCGGGCCGGACCACGGCGTCTGGCACGCGCACGTGCCCGGCGTCGTGGCCGGTCAGCACTACGGCTTCCGGGCGCACGGCCGCTGGGACCCCGCCGCGGGTCCGCGCTACAACCCCGCGAAGCTCCTCGTCGACCCGTACGCCCGCGGGATCACCGGTGCGGTCCTCCTCGGCCAGGCCGTGCACGGGCACCGGGTCGACGTCGAGGGACGCACCGTGGGGCCGGCGCCGGAGCTGGACCCGACGGACTCCCGTGCCGCGGTCCCGCACGCCGTCGTCGTCGACGACCGCTTCGACGCCGCCCCGGTGCCCCGGCCGCGGGTGCCCTGGGCCGACACGGTGGTGTACGAGGCCCACGTCCGCGGCCTGACCCGCGAGCTCCCGGGGGTGCCCGAGCACCTGCGGGGCACCTACGCCGGGCTGGCCCACCCGGTGACGATCGACCACCTGCGCTCGCTCGGCGTCACGACGCTGGAGCTCCTGCCGATCCAGGCGATCACCGACGAGCCGCACCTCACGCGCCGCGGGCTGGTCAACTACTGGGGCTACAACACGCTCGGCTTCTTCGCGCCGCACGCCGCGTACGCGACCGCGGCCGCTCAGGAGGCCGGGCCCCAGGCGGTGCTCGACGAGGTCAAGGGCATGGTCCGCCTGCTGCACGCCGCCGGCATCGAGGTGCTCCTCGACGTCGTGCTCAACCACACCTGCGAGGGCGGGACCGACGGGCTGCACCTGTCGTGGCGCGGCCTGGACCCGACCGTCTACTACCTGCACGACGGCAGCTCCCCCGCACGGTTCGCCGACGTCACCGGCTGCGGCAACACGCTCGACTTCCGCCGCCCGAGGGTCGTCCAGATGGCGCTGGACTCGCTGCGGTACTGGGCCGACGTCGTCGGGGTCGACGGCTTCCGGTTCGACCTGGCCGTCACGCTCGGGCGGGACGCGGACGGCTTCAACCCCGCCCACCCCTTCCTCGTCGCGCTGCAGGCGGACCCGGTGCTGGGCGACCGCAAGCTCGTCGCCGAGCCGTGGGACCTCGGGCCCGGCGGCTGGCGCACGGGGCAGTTCCCCCCGCCGATGGCCGAGTGGAACGACCGCTTCCGCGACGCCGCCCGCACGTTCTGGCTCGCGGACCCGCGGGAGGCGGCCCACGGCCGGCCCGGCCACGGCGTCCGGGACCTCGCGACCCGGCTCGCCGGCTCGGCGGACCTCTTCGGCCACGGCGACCCGCCGCTGGCGCGCGGGACCGTCGCGTCGGTGAACTTCGTCACCGCCCACGACGGCTTCACGCTGGCGGACCTCGTCGCGTACGAGCACAAGCACAACGAGGCCAACGGCGAGGGCAACCGCGACGGGACGGACAACAACCGGTCCTGGAACCACGGCATCGAGGGCCCCGCCCCGGCGAGCTCCTTCGCCACGGACATCGTGCCGCTGCGCCGACGGTCGATGCGGAACCTCCTGGGGACGCTGCTGCTCTCCGCCGGGACGCCGATGATCACGGCGGGCGACGAGATCGGCCGCAGCCAGCACGGCAACAACAACGCCTACTGCCTCGACGACGCGACGTCCTGGGTGCACTGGGACCTGTCGCCCTGGCGGCAGGACCTCCTGGCGACGACGCGTCACCTGCTCGCCCTGCGACGCCGGCACCCGGCTCTGCGCTCGCCCCACTTCTTCCTCGGCCGGCCGCGGACCGCGGCGGACGGGACGGTGCTGGACCAGCGCCGGGACCTCGACTGGCGGACCGCCGAGGGCGTGCCGTTCCGCCACGAGCAGTGGCTCGACCCGGCCGTCCGCACCCTGCAGATGACGCGGACCGCGCCGGACGGGTCCGCGGCCCTGCTGGTCATCAACGGCGCGCTCGACCCGGTCGAGGTCACCCTGGCCGACGGTGCCCGCGACCGCTGGGACCTCGTGTGGGACTCCGTCGTCGAGCATCCCGACCACGTCGGGTCCGGCGCGCCGACGCAGGAGGGCTCCGGGCCCGCGGCCGACGAGCACCCCCGGCCCGCCGCCGACGACGTCGCCTGGGCGGCCCCCGGGGAGCGGTTCACGGCCGAGCCCCTGTCGCTGCGGCTCTACGTCAGCCCCTGAGCCGGCGTCGTCGGTCCGTCGGCAGGAGTCTGCCGACCCGCGCCGTCAGGCACGGGTGCCCACGTGGTGGACACGACACGCCGCTCCGCGGGCGAGCCCGGGGAGCGACCGCCACCGCACCGCACCGTGCCGGCGGCCCCCGGGAGCGCCGGCACGGCCGCTCGCACGTGCAAGCGCTTACATCCTCGGCGTGGTGACACCGCAGGTCAGCGCGGCGTGTCGGTGCCGCAGGCCCCTCGCCGCAGCGCCGCGGCAGGTCAGCGGGGCTCCGGGGGCCCGTCGAGCCGGCACGCCGTCCGCCCGGGCCGCGCCCGCGGGCGCGGACCCGCTCCACGCGTCCCGGCGTGCCCCGGCCCTGTCGGCCCCGATAGTTTCTGTCGTG
>NZ_CAMPHH010000348.1 GCF_946885855.1 uncultured Actinotalea sp.
GTGTCGAGCCGGCTCTCCGGCGCGGGGCCGGGCGGCGAGGGCGGCGTGGGGACCGGGACTACGTCGTCGGCGGCGACGGTGACCTCGACCGCGGGCTGGGCAGCCGCGGCGGCGCGGCGGGCGCGGGGGGCGCCGATCTTGCGTCCTCGTGCGGGCCTCGCGGCGTCCGGCTCGGGAGGGTCGACGGTGGCGACGACGGCGGGTTCGACCGGTGCGGAGGCGATGACGGCGGGCTCGACCGGTGCGGAGGCGATGACGGCGGGCTCGACCGGTGCCGTTGCGGCAGGCTCGGGCGCGTCGACCGGCTCGACCGCCTCGACGACCGGAGCGGCGGTCGGTTCCGCGACGGCGGAGCGTCCCTCGAGGACGACCTTGATCGCCTCGACGACCGGGTCGACGTCGACGTCGCCCTCCGTCCCCGTCGCCTCGATGCCCGCGAGCAGGGCGCGGACGGTGTCCACCATCCGCAGCAGCACGTCCGTGGTCGGCTGGTCCATCGACCGGCGGCCGTCCCGGAGCTCGACGAGCAGGTTCTCGCCGACGTGCGTCACGCGCTCGAGCGCGTGGAACGCGAGGAAGCCGCTCGTGCCCTTGATGGTGTGGATCGTCCGGAAGACGCTGCCCAGCAGCTCGCGCGAGCCGGGCGACCCCTCCAGCGCCACGAGGTCGGAGTCCAGCTGGTCCAGGTTCTCGTGGCTCTCCACGAGGAACTCGTGGACGATCTCGTCCAAGCCCTCCACAGCGCCCTCCCTGGCGACTCACCCACGGCGATTCCGTTCCCCGTGCATGCCTCTCTTCGGCTCCACGGGTCGGGATCTGAGCCGTGGTGCGACCGCCGACCGGGTGATCCTCGGCGCCCCGGCCGGTCCGTCCGACATCGCGGAGAGATCGCCGCGCAGGACGCGGCGGATCTTCCACGCTCCGCCCGGACCGGGCCACGATGGCGCGATGACCTACGTCCGCCCGCCCCTGCCGCAGCGAGACCTCCTCGACGACGACGGCACCGTCATCCCCTACGGGGACCGCTGGGGCATGGACGGCCCGCCCGAGCACGCCTACAGCGTCACCAGGCACCCCGAGCGGTTCGCGCCGCTGCACCTCGTCGCGGACGCCCTCGTCGTAGACCTGGCCCGGACCTACGACGTCGAGCGGGCGGACCTCGACCCCGCAGCGACGGCCCGTCGGTTCCGGCCGGTCGGCGTGCGGTACGAGCGCGGTGTGGTGCTCACGCCCCGGTCGCCCGACGCTCCCCCGCTCGCCGTCGCGTGGACGGACTTCCCGGGCGTCGCCGTCCGTGCGGGGGTCGCGCTCGACGACGGGGTGCCGGTCTGCGGCTGCGACGCCTGCGACGAGGGGCTCGAGGAGCTGGCGACCCGGCTCGAGGAGCACGTGATGGCCGTCGTCGAGGGACGCTTCCGGGAGCAGGTCGGCGCGGGACTCGTGTCGCACGGTCTGACTGACCGCTCCGGCGGCGGGGAGTCGAGCACCGCCTACCCCGACGTCCCCGCGGACGGCTGGGAGGAGCAGGCGCGGATCCTGGCGGGCCTGCCCGGCGGGCAGTGGCAGCCCTGGCCGCTCCGTCCCCCGGCCTGACCCGCCCGACCTGACCCGCCGGCCGCCCTGCCCGCACGGCCGTGCTCGAGGACCGTGGCGGGTCCTCCGTGCTCGACGCGGGGATCCCGCCACGGTGTCGCCCGGCCGACGGCGGGGTCATGGCGTGGTGGGGCGGACCCGGTCAGTCGTCCGGGTCGCTGGTCGGCCTCGTCAGTCGTCCGTGGGCGACGGCGCGCTCGGAGCCGGCGTGGCGCCGGGCGTCGGCGGCCGCAGCGCGCGGAGGGCCTCCACGGCGTCGTCGTCGGCGGCCGCGGCCTCGACGTTCGCCTGCTTGACGGCCTCGAGCACCTCGGCGCGGTTGATGCGCACGTGCCGGGGCGCCTCGATGCCGATCCGCACACCGTCGGAGCGGACGTCGATCACGGTGATGACGATGTCGTCCCCGATGACGAGGCGCTCACCGACGCGGCGGGACAGGACCAGCATGCGGCGAGGGTATCCCGTCGGCCCTCGGATGGGACCGGGCCGTGCCGACGCGCCGCCCTCCGACCGGGTCGGGGCGGAGCCCGTCCGGACCGGTCAGTCCCAACGGGCGTCGTCGGCGAGGCGCTCGGACAGGACGGCTGCCCACACCACGGGCGTCGCCGGCAGCCCGTCGACCCAGCCGACCGGGATCCCGAGCCCCAGCATCGTGCCGGGAGCCTGCGCCTCGAACGTGTTGCAGGCCGCGAGCGCGTCGACCGGCCGGTGCGCGCCGACCGCCCGCAGCCAGCGGCGCAGCTCGACGACCTTGCGACGGGCGTCGACCGCGGCCCAGACCTGGTGCGCCGTCAGCGCGTCGAGCATCTCGGCGGCGACACCCCAGTCGTGCCGGTCGTCGGTGGTGCCGATCGCGACGATCGTCGGGGCGCCCGCCGGGACGCGGGCGCGCAGCCGGGCGAGCGCCGACGGCGTCTGCAGCCGCCGCCCGTGCCCGGGCACCGCGGGCATCACCCCGGCGAGGACGATGTCCGTCGGGTCGACGTCGGCGCGCGCGGCCATCTGGAGCGCGGTGCGCAGCGCCAGGTCCGACTCCCCCACCACGCCGACGACGCCGCCCGGCAGGAGGCGCGCCGTCGGCGGCTTCTCGAACCTGCGCACGAGCACGGACAGCGGTGCCGGTGCGTCGGGGTCCACGAAGCCGGTGAGCAGGCGGGTCGGGACGCCGAGCTCGAGCAGCGCGGTGACGCTCGACCCGCTGGACGGCCGCGGCGGCTCGCTGACGACGACGTTGCGGGCCGGCACCGCCGTGGGCGGCACCTCGGCGACGACGGCGACGTCGGCCGGCCCCGGGACGTCGCCGGAGGGGGCTTCCACGGGACCGGCCGGGGCGCCGTCGTCGGCGGTCGACGCGGCCCGACCCTCGCCGACGAGGTCGCGCATGGACTGCAGGATCTCGGCGAAGTCGGCGGAGCTGGTCGACACGGCGACGGGCTGCTCGGGCGGGTCCTCCGCGGCGGGGTGCGGCGTCGGTGGACGGTCGGCGGTGGCA
>NZ_CAMPHH010000349.1 GCF_946885855.1 uncultured Actinotalea sp.
CCCGTCGCCCCGCCACCACGCCAGGACCGCCAGCAGCGTCGGCGCGGCCGGGTGGCCGGGAGCGTGCGCCCCGACGGCGCGCAGGAGCCGCTCGGCCGCCCGCACGGTCGCCTCCTCGGGCGGGATCCCGCAGTCGGGGTCCACGACCCGCTGGAGCGCCGCCCCGACCTCCTCCCCCACGTCGCCGGCCACGAGTCGGTCCGGCAGGTGCGCCGTGCCGGGAACCAGCAGGAGCAGCACGGCATCCCGGACGAGGACGTCCTCCAGCGCCGCCCTCAGGCGACCGAGCGCCGGAGGGGAAGGCAGCCGGGCGTCATCCCTCGGGGGTACGCCGTGATCGGCGTCCTCGCCAGGCACCTCGCCCGTCCCGCCGGCGGCCGCGCCACGGACGAGGCCGTCGAGGGCGCCTCGCCACTCGTCGAGGGCAACCTGCCGCCACCGGTGCAGCGCGTCCGGCTCCTGCGCCGCCGACCGCCGGGCGGTCCACCGGGCCGCCGCCCGACGGGCGGAGCGGCGGTCCGGCGCAGGGGCACGACCGAGCTCGCCCAGCTCCTCCCGTCCTGCGGCCACCGACGCGCCCCGCAGGACCATCTCGGCGCTCACCTCGGCCGCCTCGAGATCCGCCAGGGGCCGCCCGGCCGGCGGGCAGCACCTGGGGTCGACGCAGCCGAGACCGAACCAGCCTGCGCCACCGACGACCCAGGTCGTCGGATCGCCGAGCAGGTGCTCCGTCGCGTCACCGAGGTGACGGTGGGCGGCCGCCGCCACCGCGGCGTCAGCCCGTCGGAGGTCGAGCGCGCTGTAGAGCACCAGGACGACCGCCCCCGCGCCGTCCTGGACGAGGTGTCGGACCAGCGATCGGGCCAGGAGGGGACCGTGCTCGGCGTCGGCGAGTGCCGCCAGGTCCACGCGCGCGACCAGGCCGACGCGGGAGCGGTGGCTCCGGATGCTCACGACGACGGCGCTCTCCTCGGGCCGGAAGCCCAGCTGGAAGGGGATGAGGGCGAGCAGCTCGCGCGGCTCCCGGGTACGGATGGTGGTGGTCATGGCCCGATCGGACTACGCCCCGGCAGCACCACGGGCGGCGGGGGCCGCTGCTCTGTGGAGGCGGGCGAGCGTCGTGGCCCTGTGGACGGCCGGCAGCCCCACGCCCCCGGCCTCGCGCGTCGTGGCCCGCGATTCACCCCTGCGCGCCCTTCGGGCAGGTGCCTGACGCGCGTTACCTTTTGTCCATGGTCGGCACGGGTCGAGCAGGCGCACCGGGGCGTCGCCGCTCCCGCGCGTCCGGACGGGGCCGGGTGGCGTCGGTGGGCCTGTGCGTGGCCGGTCTCCTGACCGGTTGCTCCGGCGTCACGGCGTCGACCTCGGAGAGCCTCTCCCCACCCCCGGCCGTGGAAACGCGGATCCAGCCGGCTCCGCAGGACGCCCGGACCGGGCCGGCGGACCCGACCGGCCAGCGCGACGGGACCGGGCCGGCCGACCGGCCCCTCGACGACCGGGGGCCGTCGACCGAGCGGACGCAGGACCCGGCCCCCCGTGTGGGCAGCCTCGTCGAGGACTTCCCCGTCGACCTCCTGCCCGTCCCGGAGGACGCGGTCCTGCTCGTCACCTCCGCCGTCCCGGTCGGCGGGTCGGCGGTGCGCGAGGTCTCCCTGAACCTCCGGACCCGTCTCACGGTCGAGGACGCCATGGCGCTGTACCGCGAGGTGCTCACAGGAGCCGGCTTCGAGGAGATCAGCTCGCCCACCGACGAGTCCGGCCCCGCGGCCGACGCGACCTTCACCCGGTCCGGTGGCGACGAGCTCGTGACGATCGGCGTCGTGGACGTCGACGGCGCCCGGACGCTCACGCTCGGTGGACGCGTCCGGACGGACGAGTCCTGAGGCGTCGGGCGGACACACGCACGGCCAGGCCGCGGCCTAAGGTGACGATCGTGACCCCCGCCACCACCGCGCTCACCGATGTCGAGGACGTCCGGTCGGACGTCGCCGCCCTGCTCGACGCCCATCTGCGAGGTCTTGGTGACGAGCTCGAGGAGCACGGCGGCGAGGCTCGGGCGCTCGTCGGGGCGTTGAGCGAGATGGTCGAGGGGGGCAAGCGGCTGCGCCCGGCCTTCTGCTACTGGTCCTGGCGCGCCCACCGTGGCGCCGACGACGCCGCGGACGGGCGGGCGGTCGACCGCCGGACGGTGCTGCGCGTCGGGGCCGCCCTGGAGCTCTTCCAGGCGGCGGCCCTGTTCCACGACGACGTCATGGACGGCTCCGACACCCGCCGCGGGCGCCCGGCCGCCCACCGCCGGTTCGAGGCGACTCACCGCGCCCAGGGCTGGCTCGGCCCGTCGGTGCCGTTCGGCGAGGCCGCCGCCATCCTGCTCGGCGACCTCGCGCTCGTGGCGAGCGAGCGGGAGTTCGCCGACGCCGTCGGGGGGGCGCCGACGCAGACGCTGGCGGCCGCGCGCGCCGTCTTCGACCGGATGCGGTCGGAGGTGACCGTCGGGCAGTACCTCGACGTGCTCGGCCAGGCGCTGCCGTGGGGCGACGGAGCGCAGGACGAGGTTCGCGCCCGGGCTGTCGTCCGAGCCAAGAGTGCGCGGTACAGCGTGGAGCACCCGGTGGTGCTCGGCGCGGTGCTCGCCGGTGCCGGGCCCGACGCCGTCGCCCGCTGCCGCCGGGACGCGCTCGCGCTGGGCGAGGCGTTCCAGCTGCGGGACGACGTGCTGGGCGTCTTCGGCGACCCGGCGGCCACGGGCAAGCCGGCCGGGGACGACCTGCGCGAGGGCAAGCGCACCGTGCTGGTGGCGCGGGCCGTGCAGCTCGCGACGGACGCGGACCGCACGACGCTCCTGGACCGCCTCGGCAGGCGCGACCTCGACGACGACGACGTCGCCCTGCTCCGCGAGATCCTGCGCCGCAGCGGCGCACTCGCTGCCGTGGAGACGATGATCGAGGACCTTGCCGGGCCCGCGCTGCGCTCCCTCGCAGCGGCACCTCTCGCCGAGCCCGGACGCACGATGCTCGTCCGGCTCGGCGAGGCGGCCGTGGACCGGCACGCCTGAGGAAGGACGACCGGAGGTCCTCTCAG
>NZ_CAMPHH010000350.1 GCF_946885855.1 uncultured Actinotalea sp.
GCGGGCCGGTGGGCCTGCGGCGGGGGCCCCTGGTTCCAGGTGGGTTCGGTCACGTGCGGTGAACCTCGCTCTCGAGCTCGTCCAGCTGACGCGCGAGCCGCAGCAGCTCGCCGTCGTCGGTCGGTGGTGGTCCGTAGAGCAGGGCGGCGACCTGCTCGGTCGGGCGTCGGACGGCGTGGGCGACCGCGTCGATGACGGCCGGCGCGTCGGCGGAGCGCGGCAGCCCGAGACGCGCGGCGCAGCGCCGCGCGGTCCCGGCCCGCAGCGCAGCCGCGGCGTGGCCGCGCGACCGGGCCTTCCGGTAGAGGCGGCCGCGCCCGACCGTGGTCTCGGCGGCGCGGACGACGACGGGCAGCGGCTCGGTCACGACGGGCCCGAGGCGGCGGGCGCGCCAGACGACGAACGCGAGCAGGACCACGAGCAGCTGCAGACCGACGGGTCCGGCCCAGTCCGGCAAGAGCGCCCCCAGCGGCGGAGCGACCGGCTGCCCGGGTTCGCTGACGTCGCCCGCGTCGGTCAGGCTCGGTGTGTACCAGACGAGCGTGTCGTGCCGGCCCAGGGAGCGCAGGACGAGCGCGGCGTTGCCGTCCTCGTCGAGCCGGGCGTTCGTCAGGGGCGAGGAGTCGCCGAACACGGTCACGCGTCCCGCACCGTCGGCGGGCGCGACCGTGCCCCACGCGCCGCCCCCGAGGGGCCCGGTCCAGCACACCGTCGCGCGGTCGTCCTGGGCGAGGACACCACCGCCGACGTCCAGGGCGCCCGCGGCCCGGGCCGTCGGGTCGTCGCACCCGGGCTCGCGCCGCGACGGGTCGCCCCCGAACGTCGTGGAGAGGGCCCCGTCGGTCAGTCGCTCGACCTGCCACGCCGTGTCGGGCTCGATGACGACGAGATCCGCGCCGGTGTCGACGAGGGTGCCGAGCTGCTGGTCGGACAGGAGGACGGTGCCCACCACCAGCACGGTGCTCCCGGGTCCGGCCAGGCGGGTGACCCGGTCGGTCGTGTCCGCCGTCTCGACCGTGACGCCGCGGTCGCGGAGGATCTCGGCGACGGCGCGAGACCCGTTGTCGTCCGCGTTGCCGGGGGAGAAGGGCGCGGTGTCCGTGGTGGGCTCCAGCAGGGAGGCGATCCCGGCCGCGACGGCGGCGATGCCGAGCACGGCCAGGGGCCAGCGGGCCCGGTGCCAGCGTGAGCGGGCCCGGCTGCGCACCGTCGTCCCGTCACCCATGAACGACGAGCCACCGGACCCGCCGGGCCCGTCCGTGGCACCGGGTCCTGCGGTGGTCACCACGGTGGACGCGTGCGGCGGCACGACGTCGGCGGCGTGCGGCGGGGGCGGCCCGCTCATCCGACCGGCTCCGGCGTGACCGGGGCCACGGGTCGCTCCGCACCGACCCGCCGGTCCAGCTCACGCAGCCGTGCGTCGTCGTCGGCGTCCGCCCGGGCATCGCCGTAGCAGACGTCGTCGAAGAGCAGGGCCGCCGCGCGGAGGTCCGCGGCGCAGCCGGGCAGCCGCTCGCCCGCGTCGCTCGCGCCCTCCCGGGCGGTGCGACCGGGGCGTTCGTCGAGGACGACGCGCTCCTCGAGCGAGCGGAGCACGGCGCGGTACCGGTCCAGGACGGCCCGCGACCAGTCGCCCGCGGCCGCGGCCGCGTCTGCGCTCGCCCTCAGCTCGGCGGCGGTGCGGGTGTCGTCGCCGAACACGTCCACCGACGCCCGGGCCTCGCGCCGGGCCCGGCGCAGCGGTCCGGCGACGCCGAGGGCCACGGCCGCCACCGCCGCGGCGGCGACGCTCAGCACGAGCGCGGCGAGGCGGGGGTCGACGTCCGCCGCCCCGAGCTGGAGGTCGGCGAAGCGCTCGCCGAGCCACTGCAGCGCCGTCACGAGCAGGTTCGGCCGCTCCTGGTAGACCGGGTCGCTCAGCTCGACCTCGGCCCACCGGCGAGCCGTGGACGCGTCGGGCTCGACGGGCACCTCGAGCACGCGCAGGGTCGGCAGCGGCGTCACGACCGGGTCGCGCCCGCGCCGTCGGTGGCCGCTCGGCGGGCGGCGGCCTCCGCCGCCCGGGCCAGCTCGACGTCCAGACCCTCGCGCCGGATCCGCAGGTCGATGTAGAGCAGGGCGACGACGCCGGCCAGGAAGACGGTGGAGACGGCCTGGACGAGGCCGCTGAACAAGGTCGTCGTGAAGATGACGACCGGCGAGGTGAGGTCGGCCCCGACCAGGGCCACGACGACGCCCACCGGCGCGGCGAGGACCTGTCCGACGAGCCCGACGACCACGGTGGCCAGGAGGTAGATGCCGAGCACGCGCCAGAAGCTGCCCCGGGTCAGCCGCCAGGCGCGCTGGAAGGCGGCCACGACCCCGTTGCCCTCGAGCACGAGCGTCGGGGGCAGCAGGACCAGCCGGACACCGACCCAGACCACCAGGACGAACGTGCCGAGCAGGAGGACCAGACCCGCGAGGACGGCGAGGCCGGGCTGGTCGGCGACGGCGAGCGCGACGACGGCGCCCACCACCAGGGCGGCCAGGGCGAGCACCGCGACCACCTGGGCGATGGTCACGGCCAGCAGCACCAGCGTGCGGCGCCAGTGGCGCTGCCAGAGCTCCGCGACGGTGACCTTCTGCCCGATGACCGAGCGGCTCACGGAGCCGGTGAGCAGACCGGTGAGAACGGCTCCGGCCACGAACGACCACGGCAGCAGGCCCAGGGTCGCGAAGCTCGCGGCGAAGGTGTCGTTGACCCCCAGCTGGCCCGTCGGGTCGAGGTCCGAGGTGGTGCCGACCAGGGCCCGGGACAGCGGCGGGATGAGGGCCCACTGCGTCAGGCCGCCCAGTACGCTCATGACCAGCACGACGACTGCGGAGAACCCGAACATCACGCGAGGGTTCGTCCGGATCGCGCGGAAGGCGCCGTCGTAGATCTCCGTCATGCTCAGCGGCCGCAGCGGGATGATCCCGGGTTGTCCGGGCGGAGGGCGGAACGCGCCGCCGTACGGGCTGCTCCCGTACTGCGCCGATCCGTACTGGGGGGTCCCGTACTGCGGTGTCCCGTACCGGGGCGAGCCCTGTTGCG
>NZ_CAMPHH010000351.1 GCF_946885855.1 uncultured Actinotalea sp.
GTAGACGACGTCCCCACCGTCGTCTACCTCGTGACGGACGACGGTCTCCTCGAGGTTCCGGTCGCGCCCCAGCTGCGGCCCACCGCCGACCCGGCCGGGCCCGTGCTCGTCGACCTCCTCGACGCGACCACGGACGTCGTCGTCCGCACCGGCGACGTCGGCGACGTCCGCCACACCGTCCGCGACCTCCTCGGCGGCTCCACCGTGCTGACCGTCCCCACCGATGCGGCCGGGGGCGAGCAGTCCCTCGTCCCCTTCCACGACGGCACCACCGACCTCCTGCTCACGACCCTCCGCTACGGCGCGGTCGAGGGCCCCGTCCTCCAGCAGCTCGACCGCCTCGGCCTCGACGGCGAGGTCGCAGCGAGCACAGCACCGGCCGCCGTCGTCGCGCCCGGCGTCCGGGCACCCAGCCCGGACCGCCGCGCGCTGCTCGCCGACGTCGGGGACGGGCTCGCGGTACTCGACGCGCGCGACCTGCGGCCCCTCCGCCTGATCGCCGAGCCGTACCCGGGCCGGAGCGACGCGTGCGGGCTCATCGGGTGGGCGACCGCCGGTGTCGTCGTGCGCTGCCACGCGGGCGGTGTCGCGTCCGTCGAGGGCACCGCGACGGAGCTCTGGCTCGCTCCCGACGGCGGCGCGCCGGCGTCCCGCCCGATCGCCGACGACACGACCGACGACGGCGCCCTCCCGCTCGGCGCATGGAGCGTCTGGTCACCGGATGGCCGGAGCATCCTCGTCACCGCCGAGCGCGGCGACGGCACGCTCCGGCTGTGGGAGATCACGGGGACGACCGCCCCGCAGGCGCTGCACCCCTTGGCGGCCCTGGCCCCCGGGTCGGCGGTCGTCGGCGTCCGTGGCAACCGCCTGCTCGTCGTGACGGGCGCGGACGACTCGGCGCCCGCCGGCACCGACCTCGTGGCCCTCGACCCGGTGACCGGTACGACGACCGTGCTGCTGGACGCGCCGCCCGCGGCGGGCATGCAGCTGCGCGTGGTGGGCGTCGTCGGCGGTCCGTGAGCAGGGCACGGCGTGGTCGCCGGCAGCCGCGCGGCGCCCCCAGGAGACCGGCGCCGAGCAGGTGCTCAGAGGTAGCGCAGCGGGTCGAACTCCTCCAGCGAGATGATCCGCAGGCGCGGCAGCTGGACGTTGAACGCCTTGACCTCGGTCTCGAGGTCGAAGATCTCGAGCCCGCCCTCGGTCAGGTGCTGCAGCTGGCCGCTCGTGAACTCCTTGAACGCCAGCAGCCCGACGTTGCGGCCCGGGCCCAGCAGGTGCGCGAGCTGTGGGGCGAAGTCGCCGTCGTGGCTGGCGAGCAGCACGTCGCCCGGGCGGTCGACCAACGCGTCCAGCGTGCGCTGGATACCGATGTCGACGACCTTCTCGTAGGACTCCCCGGCCAGCGGGATGGGCTGGAAGCCGATCGCGAGCAGCGCCTGGATGAAGCCCATCGGCATCGTGCCGTTCGAGGCGTTGAGGAAGAACAGGCCCTTGACCTGCTCGGCGCCCCACGCCTGCTTGCCGAAGTCCAGCACCCGCTCCCAGCGGGGCCGCTGCTCCGGCGAGGGTCGGGCGCCGAGGATCGACCCGCCGAGCGTGGCGTCGATGTTCTCGCCGTCGACGAGGACGTACGTCGTCCGGGGAGGGGTGGCCGGGGCGTCGGTGCTCACGGGGACCAGCGTAGAGGCCCCCTCCGACGTCGGGGGCGCCGCCGACGACGCCCGTGCGCGCGACGGCGGCCGCGGGGACGTGCCCCGCGGCCGCCCGGCCAACCGCTCGTCCCTCCCGGTCAGGCGTGCCCGCCGGTCACGGGTACAGCCCGCGCGTCCGGTGCGCCGTCGCGACGCGCTTGACGCCGATGAGCATGGCGGCGTCGCGCAGCGTCACCTCCTCGCGGCGCGCCATCTCGGCGACCGCGGCGTACGACGTGAGCATCCGCTGCTCGAGGCGCTGCTCGATCTCGGCCTCCGTCCACCAGTACGCCTGCTGCGCCTGCACCCACTCGAAGTAGGAGACGACGACGCCGCCGGCGTTGGCGAGGATGTCCGGCACGACGACGACGCCGCGGTGCGTGAGGATGCGGTCCGCGTCCGCCGTCGTCGGGCCGTTGGCGCCCTCGACCACGAGCCGCGCCTGCACGTCGTGGGCGTTCTGCGCCGTCAGCACGCCCTCGACGGCGGCCGGGACGAGCACGTCGACGTCGAGCGCGAGCAGCGCGTCGTTGTCGATCGGCTCGGACTCGGTGAAGTCCACGACCGAGCCCGTGCGGCGCACGTGCTCCATGAGCCGCGGCAGGTCCAGGCCACCCTGGCGGTGGATGCCGCCGTACTGGTCGCTGACCGCCTCGACGCGCGAACCGCCCTCGGCGAAGAACGCCGCCGCGTGGGAGCCGACCTTGCCGAAGCCCTGGACGGCGACCGTGACGTCGTCGAGGTCGCGCCCCGTCTCGCGCAGCGCGGCCCGGGCCGAGTGCACGACGCCACGGGACGTCGCGGTCGCACGGCCGAGCGAACCGCCGACGTCGATCGGCTTGCCGGTCACGACGGCGGGGATCGTGTAGCCCTTGTTCACCGAGTAGGTGTCCATGATCCAGGCCATCGTGCGGTCGTCGGTGCCGACGTCGGGCGCCATGATGTCCCGCTCGGGGCCGATCATCGGCATGATCTCGCTCGTGTAGCGGCGCGTGACGCGCTCGAGCTCACCGGTGGAGTAGTGCCGCGGGTCGATCGAGACGCCGCCCTTGGCACCGCCGTACGGCAGCTCGACGATCGCGCACTTCCACGTCATCCACATCGCCAGCGCGCGGACCTCGTCGATGTCCACGCTCGGGCTGAACCGCAGGCCGCCCTTGCCGGGGCCGCGCGTGATGTTGTGCTGGACGCGGTAGCCGTGGAACAGCTCGGTGGTGCCGTCGTCCCGTCGCAGCGGGATGGCCACGTTCATCTCGCGCCGCGGGGTCGCGAGCATCGCGTGCATGCCCTTGTCCAGGCCCAGGCGTTCCACCGCCTCCGCGAGCTGGACCTGAGCGGTCTCCAGCGGGCCGGGG
>NZ_CAMPHH010000352.1 GCF_946885855.1 uncultured Actinotalea sp.
ACTACGCTTCCCGGCACCGACGACGAGGAGCTCCCATGCCCGACCGGGCGCCGACGGGCGCCGAGGGGAACCCGCCCGCGGCCCCCCCGGTCGACCCTGCGGGAGCGAGCGCGCTCGTCGGCCTCCTCGGCGCCCCCGCCGCGCGGGCCTCCGGCATCGGGACGTTCGCCTGGGAGCTGGCCTCCGGTCGCATCGCGATGGACCGCACGTTCACCGGGCTGCTCGGCCTGAGGCCCGACGAGGTGGAGGCCCGCGCCCTGCGCGCCTCACCACCGCACGCCGACGGCGTGGTGGTGCTGGCCGTCGACGACCTCGCGCACCGCCTCCACCCGCAGGACCGGGAGCGGCTGACCCGTGCCCTGCTGCGCAGCCCCGCGGACGAGGACGAGGTCACGCTCGAGTTCCGTGCCTTCGACCCGACCGACGAGCCCCGCTGGCTGCTGTCCCGCGCGCACTTGCGCCGCGACGACGCGGGCCGGGTGCTGGGCGCCGTCGGCTCCGTCCTCGACACCACCTCCCTCGCGCAGGGCGAGGCTCGGTCGACCCGGCTGCTCGAGACGATGCCCACCGCGCTCTTCCTGCTGGACCCCCGCTGGCGGTTCACGTACGTCAACGCCGAGGCCGAGCTCCTCCTGGGGCGGTCCCGGGCGGAGGCGCTGGGTCGCGACATGTGGGAGCTGTACCCCGACGCGGTCGGCAGCATCTGGGAGGAGCGCTATCGCGACGCGGTCCGCACGCGGGAGCCCGTGGTCTTCGACGTGCACCAGCCCGGGCCGCCCGAGCGCTGGCTGGAGGTGCGCGCCTGGCCAGGCCCGGACGGGCTCGCGGTGTACCTGCTCGACGCCACCACCGCCCGGCGGGCCACGCGCGCCCTCGAGCACGCGGCCCGCCGCGGGTCGCTGCTCGCGGAGATCACGACGGCGCTGGCCGGCAGCCCGGACCCGGAGTCCGCCGTCCGCGCGCTCGCCGACCGCGTCGTCCCGGAGCTGGCGGACTGGGCGATCGTCACCCTCGTCGACGAGGAGACCGGCGCCCGCGCGGCGACGCTGCGTGACGTCGCGACCCGGCACGTGGACCCCACCCGCCAGCAGCTCGCGGAGCGGTACGCCGAGGTGCGCCTGGACCAGATCGCCTCCGGGTCGTACATCGAGCAGGCGATGACCTCCGGCAGCGTCGTGCACCTCACCGAGGACACGACCGCCAAGGTCCGCGCCGTGCTGCGGCCGGGGGAGGCGCGGGACATCATCGACGCGCTCGCACCCCGCAGCGGCACCCTGCTGCCGCTGCGCGCCCGCGGCCGGACGCTGGGCCTGCTGACCCTCTACAGCCACGACGCCCGGCCGCCGCTCGGCGCGGACGAGCTGCGGATGGTCGAGGAGATCGCCGCCCGCGCCGGGCTCGCGCTGGACAACGCCCGGTTGCGCGGACGCCAGGTCCGCCTCGCCGAGCGGCTGCAGCGCTCGCTGCTGACCGAGCCGGTCCGGGCCGACGACCTGCAGGTCGCCGTCCGCTACGTCCCCTCGGCCGAGGCGGCGCAGGTCGGCGGCGACTGGTACGACGCGTTCCGCGACGCCGACGGCTCGACGCTCGTGGTGATCGGGGACGTCGTCGGGCACGACAACGAGGCCGTCGCCGCGATGGGGCAGCTGCGGTCGCTGCTACGCGGCATCGCGGTGTCCACGGGCGCTGAGGGGGCGGCGTCGAGCCCGGCCACCCTCCTGCGCGGTCTCGAGCGGGCCGTGGACCTCCTCGAGACCGGTGCGATGGCGTCGCTCGTGGTCGCCCGGCTCGAGCCGGCCGACGGCGGCGCGCACGCCCTGCACTGGTCGAACGCCGGCCACCCCCCGCCCCTGCTGGTGCAGCCCGACGGCGCGGTGCGGGCGCTCACCGCGCAGCGGCGCGACCTCTTCGTCGGGGTGGCGGTGGACGCCGCCCGGACCGACTCGGTCGTCACGGTGGCGCCCGGGACGACCGTGCTGCTCTACACCGACGGCCTCGTCGAGCGGCGCGACCGCCCCGCGCGCGACGGCATCGAGGAGCTCCAGGACGCGCTGCGGGCCCTGGCGCACCTCGAGCTGGAGGAGCTCTGCGACGCGGTGCTGGCGCGGATGGTGCCGGACGGCGCGCAGGACGACGTCGCGCTCCTCGCGGTGCAGGTGCGTCCGACGGCGCCGGTCACGCCCGCACCGGCAGGACCGCCGACGCAGCGGGCGCTCGGTGCGGCGGTGCCGGCCGAGCCGGGGGTCCGCGGGGAGGTGTTCCCCCTCGGGCCCGACACGCCGCTCGCCGATGCGCGGGTGTGGGCCGCCGAGCGGGCGGAGGCCCTGGGTGCCGGGCCCGAGGAGCTCGTCCTCATCACCCTCCTGACCAGCGAGGTCGTGTCCAACGCGACCCGGCACGGTGAGGGCGTCGGCCGGCTCGAGGTGACGAGCGTCGACGCCGGCGTGCGCATCAGCGTCAGCGACGACGGCGAGGGTCTGCCGCAGGTGCTGCACCCGGACGCCGGCACCCCCGGCGGCCGTGGGGTCTGGCTCGTCTCGGAGCTGGCGCGGGCATGGGGGGTGGACCGGTTGCCCGGCGGGGGCAAGGCGGTGTGGTTCGAGGTCGGCGGCGGCGCGGACGGGGTCGGCGTCGAGAGGGGCGGTGACACCGGGGTCGGTGACACCAGGGTCGGTGACACCGCGGGCGACGACATCTCCGGCGACACCTCCGGCGACGACGTCGCGGTCCTCGTGCTCGACGGGCAGGTGGACGCGGACCGACGCGACGAGCTGCTTGCGGCGGTCGACGCGGTCCTGGCGACCGGGCGGCCGGTCGTCGTGCGCTGCGCGGGGCTCGAGTTCATCGACTCGACGGGCCTGGCCGCGCTGAGTCGGCTGGCGGCCACGTCGCCGACGCGCCCCCGCGTCGTCGCCGCACCCGAGCACCTGCGCCGGATCCTGCGGCTCACCGGCCTGGACGCCCTCCTCGACCTGACCTGAGCTCCAGCTCGCGGGGGAGTTCTGCATCGCCATCCGGTGCGGAACGACCC
>NZ_CAMPHH010000353.1 GCF_946885855.1 uncultured Actinotalea sp.
GTCGTCGGCCGCGTCAGCGTGACCGCGCCCCTGCTCCCGGCGCGCGCCGGAGACCCGGGAGCCCGCCGCCTCGCCGCGCCGGGGGTGCTCGCGCTGCCGCACCACGACGAGGGCGACGATCCCGAGCAGCCCCAGCCAGGCGAACGCCTCGACGAGCCACGTGAACGGCGGCCAGTGCCCGACGAGCGGCAGCGCGAACCTCGGCTCGACGAGCTGCCCGTACCCCGTGACGAGGGTGAGGAAGAGCACCGGGAAGCTGACCATGACGACCCAGTGCGCGACCCGCACGAGCGGCCGGTGCTGGAAGCGCCCGTGCCCGAGGACCTCGCGCACCACCAGCCAGGTGCGTCGTCCGGGCTCGGTGGTGCGGTCCGGCGCCGGCCCGCCCCGGCCGACCGTGCGGACGATCGCCCGCACGCCGCGGACGAACACCGTGACGCCGACCACCGTTGCCACCAGGGCGAGGACGAGGGCGATGATCTGCAGACCGGTCACGCAGCACACCGTAGACCCGGGGTGGAGGGGGCCTTCGAAGGACTCCCCCGAGGCCGGACCGGGTGTCAGCATGGAGACCGACGACGTCGTTCCGCACCTGGGGGTGGTGACCATGAGCCGGTCGTCCTCGCGGTCCGCACGGCGACCCGGCCTCCCGGCCGCCCTCGCCCTGGCCGTCCTGCTCGGGGGTTGCGGCGGCCCGAGCGGTCCGGCGGTGCCGACCACGACCGCGCCGGCGGACGCCACGACGGCACCGACGCCCACGGCGCCGGCGTCGACCGCACCCCCACCGACCGGTGCACCCACCGCAGCGCCGTCGCCGTCCGGCCCGCCGGCGGCCGCGGACCTCGTGCTCTCCCCGGCGGGTCTCGGCCCCCTCACGGTGGGCGTGCCCGCCGAGGGCAACCCCGGGGCGGCCATGATCACCTGGGACGCCGACCACTGCGCCGGGCTCGTCGACGCGGCGGAGGCAGGCCGCTGGGTCCCGGACGGGTACGGCCCGGCGACCCGGGCGGACGGCAGCCGGAGCGACACCCTCTTCGGCGTCGCCGTGGACGACGGAGGCGTCGTGGTGTGGATCGACGTCTATGGCACCGCCCCGCGGACGGTCGAGGGGGTCGGCGTGGGCTCGACGCTCCAGGACGTCCTGGCCGCGTTCCCCGACCTCTCCGCACCCTTCGCGGGCCCGCTCTCGCAGGTCACCTGGGTCACCCGCGACGACGGGATCCTCGTGTTCGAGAGCACGCTCGGCGACCCGGAGCTGCCCGACGGCACCGTGGTCCTGGCCCGGGTGCTCGCGCCTGCCTCGGACCCGGCTTTCGCGACGTGGCGGACGGACTGGACCGCCGGTGGGTGCCTGTGACGGTGCCGCCGGCCGACGCTACGACGCCCTGACGGCCGGCGTCGTCGGCACGCCGAAGAGGAAGCCCTGCGCGTAGCCCACGCCGAGCCCGACGAGCGTGTCCCGCTCCGCCTCGGTCTCGACGCCCTCCGCGATCACGGACGCGCGCAGCTGCCTCCCGAAGTCCGCGAGCGCCCTGACGAGCGCCTGACGCACCGCGTCCCCGTCGATCCCCCGGACCAGCGACATGTCGATCTTCACGACGTCGGGGTGCATGCGCACCACGTGCGTCATGCTCGCGTAGCCCGCGCCGACGTCGTCCACGGCGACCCGCAGCCCCCGCGCGCGATGCGCCTCGAGCACCCGGTCCAAGGCGGTGTAGGAGTCCACGGGCGCGTGCTCGGTCACCTCGACGACGACGTCGCGCGGGTCGACCGCGGCGAGCAGGCCGTCGAGCGCCCCGGCGAGGATCACGCCGGGGGAGAGGTTGATCGCCACCGGCCGCGCGCCGTCGGCCACCTGCGCCAGGGCCGCCCTCGCGGCCGCCACCTCGAGCTCCTCACCCAGGCCCAGGGACGCGGCGACGGCGAACCACTGGGCGGGGCTGCGCGTCGTGTCGTCGAACCGGGTCAGCGCCTCGACCGCGACCTCCGCCCCCGTCGCCAGCTCGACGACCGGCTGGACGACGACGCGCCGGCCCCGGCCGCGGCACAGCTCCAGCACCTCCGCGCGCAGCGCCCGACGACGGCGCTGCACGGCCGAGCGGGTCAGCACGCGGCGGTGGACGTCCTGGATGACGTCGGCCACGAGGCGCGCGGTGGTGACGTCGTCGTCGCAGATCTCCGGCTGCGGGGTGGCGCTGATCGCGCACACCATGCCCTCGACCGTGCCGTCCGCGCCGACCAGCGGCACACCCACGTACGCGCCGATGCGCAGCTCCCGGGTGACCGGCAGGAGGACCGCGGAGGGGTCGAGGCGCGTGTCGGGGATGACCGCGGGCATCGCCCCGGCCAGCACCCGGGCGCAGTACGCGCCGGACAGGGGAAGCTCGGTCCCCGGCGCGGGCCCCTCCAGCCCCGGCGCCACGTCGACGAAGCGCAGGACCTGGCGCGAACCGACGAACTCGCTGGTCCATGCGACGTCCATGCCGAGCGTCCGCCGGAGCAGGTGGAGCATGCGCTGCACCGTGCGCTCCTCCCCGTCCGGCGACCGGGTCTCGAAGACCGTGCTCGGCGCGGCGCCCGAGGTGAGGAGGACGGCCCGCCGCCGTCCCTTGGCGTGCAGCATCGCGGCGTCGGCGAGGTCGACGACCTCGTCCGCGGACCGGTCGGCGGGACCGGTGACGTACACGCCGAGGCTCATCTCGACAGTCAGCTCGGTGGAGGACGCCTCCACCGGCGCGGCCAGGGCCCGCCGGATGCGCTGGACCACCTCCTCGGCGACCACCTCGGCGTCGGGGGCGCTCCCGGCACCGGTGGGCGCGCCGTCGTCGGCGGGGCAGACGACGACGAACTCGTCCCCCGCCCACCGCCCGACGGTGTCGCCCTCCCGGACGGCCCGGCGCAGCCGGCGCGCCACCTCCACGAGCACCGCGTCGCCGGCGGCGTGCCCGAGGCGGTCGGTGATCTGCGTGGACCGGTGTCTTTTACACATCTCCGAGCCCCCGCGACCCTGAGCGCTGGCGGGTGGGGG